>JBGQBV010000008.1:0-16387 GCA_041494985.1 Minisyncoccia bacterium | reverse complement strand
GAGGTTCCGATAATCAATGCGGATGTCCTGAAGATCATTCCTCAGGACGTCGCTCTCCAGCACAAGATCATCGCGTTTGAGAAAGACAAGCAGAAAATAAAAGTTGGCGTCGTCGACCCGACCGACACCAACGCGCTGAACGTGCTTCGTTTCATTTCGGAAAAAGGAAAGTTCGAACTTGACCTGTATCTCATTTCCCGGGAAATGTTCGAAGAGATGGTCGAACAATATTCGGGCGGTGCGGAAAAAGCCATCGAAGAGGCGATGGAGCTGTTCCAAAGCGACAAGATCCTGGGAGAAGAGAATTATAACCCCCAAGAAGACGAGGAGAAAACCGACCATACCAGTCTCCAGTCCGCTCCCGTGACAAAACTGCTCAGCGTCGTCATCCGGCATGCGATCGACGGGAAGGCGAGCGATATCCACATCGAACCGGTGGGCAAGGAATATCGGGTGAGGTTCCGCGTCGATGGCGTGCTGCATTCTTCGCTGTCCATCCCGAAAGAAGTCGGGCTGGCGGTCGTGTCGCGGATCAAGATCCTTTCGAATCTGAAGATCGACGAGCGGCGCAAGCCGCAAGACGGGCGTTTCAAGGTCGTCGAAGACGGGCATCCGGTGGATTTCCGCGTCTCGACCCTGCCTGTCATCGACGGGGAAAAGATAGTGATGCGTCTTTTGGATACGGGAAACAAGATCATCGACCTCAAGAGCATGGGCTTGATGGGCAAGGGCAACGAGATATTGCTCAGGAACATCCGGGAACCGTATGGGATCATCCTGATGACCGGTCCGACGGGCAGCGGAAAATCGACCACGCTCTATGCCTGTCTGGACATCCTGAACAAGGAAGAACGCAACATCATCACGCTGGAAGATCCGGTGGAATATTCCATTACCGGCATCAACCAAAGCCAGATCAACACGGAAATCGGCTATACGTTCGCCAGCGGGCTCCGGTCCATCCTGCGCCAAGACCCGAATGTCATCATGGTCGGTGAGATCCGGGATAGCGAAACGGCGGAACTGACGATCCACGCCGCGCTGACCGGGCATCTCGTGCTTTCGACGCTGCACACGAACAATTCGGTCGGAGCAGTTTCGCGGCTCATCGATATGGGCATCGAATCATTCCTCTTGGCATCTTCCCTCAGGGTCGTCGCGGCCCAGCGTCTGGTGCGGCGGATCTGCACGAAATGCAAGCAGGAAGTCAAGATTTCCGATTCGATCATGCAGTATATCCACAGCCAGATCGACGATCTGCCGGCGGAAGAAGTGCAAAAATACGGTCTCGATCTTTCCCAAAAAATCCATATATATGAAGGCAAGGGCTGCGAAGAATGCGGAAATACCGGCTTCAAAGGCCGGATAGCGATTTTCGAGGCGGTGGAAATCGACGCGGACATGAAGGAGATAATCTCCGAGAAAAACGGGTCGGAAAGCTCAGTGCAGGAATATGCCGACAAGCAGGGAATGATCAAGATAAAGCAGGACGGCATCTTGAAAGTGCTGCTCGGCCTCACGACGCTCTCGGAAGTCGAACGGGTGACCGAAGGCAGCAAGAGTGTCGGCGGAGACGTGGACGATGACAAGGGCTGATATCTGAAAAATTTCTAATTTCTAAATTTTTCAATACCATATGACCGACGGGAAAAGAAAAATTTTGATCGTAGAGGATGATATTTTCATCCGGGATATCTATAGTGTGAAATTTTCCCAATCAGGATTCGAGACGGTGGTTGCGGAAAACGGCGTCGAAGCGCTGAAGACGCTGGAAGGATTTGTCCCTGATGTGATCCTGCTGGATGTCATCATGCCGCAGATGGACGGGATCGAGACGCTGAAGAACATAAGGAGCAGCGAGGCTTGGAAGAAAATCCCGGTCATCATGCTCACGAACATCCCGGAAAAAGAAAAAATCGCGCAAGGCAAGGAATATGGTGCCAGCGACTATCTGATAAAGGCGTATTATACGCCGGCGGAAGTCGTGGAGAAGGTGAATGCTTTGCTGAATGCCTGAAATTTTGCTATACTGACGCTATAGACGGGAAATAAATCGGTATCAAACCGATTTGTCGTCATCACTCGTTTGACAATAAATATACAAATAAAAAAATAAAATAAAATGCCAACAACACAACACAGTGACCAAAGAATGAAAAATCTTCTGCGTCTGGTCGCCCAGCAGAACGCCTCCGATTTGCATCTGGTCGTCGGGCGCTATCCGACTTTGCGTCTGGACGGCAAACTGTATCCGCTGACGCAGGAAAGCATCCTGTCGGCCACGGACACGCAGGAACTGAGCGACGTCTTGCTCAGCGAGGACAACAAGAAAAAACTCGTGGCGGAAGGACAGATAGATTTTTCTTATAACTTCGACGACAAGGCGCGTTTCCGGACGAATATTTTCTTCCAGCAGGGCAACATCAGCGTGGCGATGCGTATGGTTTCCGGCCGTCTCAGCACCTTGGAAGAATTGAACATCCCACCGATGCTCTATGATTTCACCCACAAGACGCAAGGGCTGCTTTTGGTCACCGGGCCGGTGGGACACGGAAAATCAACGACGCTGTCGGCGCTGATCGATTTCATCAATCACAACGAAGACAAGCACATCGTCACGATCGAGGATCCGATCGAATATATCTATCAGCAGGACCGCTGCATCATCAATCAGCGGGAGGTGGGCCGGGACACGAAATCTTTCGCCGACGGCCTGCGCAGCGTTTTCCGCGAAGATGCCAACGTGGTGCTCATCGGGGAACTCCGCGATCTGGACACGATCAGCACGGCCATGACCGCGGCTGAAACGGGGCATCTCATCCTGGCGACCCTCCACACGAACGACACGTCGCAGGCCATCGACCGCATCATCGACGTCTTTCCCGCCCATCAGCAGAACCAGGTCAGGTCGCAGCTGGCCAGCGTGCTTCTGGGCGTCGTTTCACAACGGCTGATTCCGAAAGTCGGCGGCGGCCGGATCCCTGCTTTGGAAATCATGATCAACAACCATGCAGTGGAAAATCTGATCCGGGAAAACAAGACATATCAGATCGACTCAGTCATCGAGACGAGTTTGCGCGAAGGGATGGTTTCCTTGGACAAATCGTTGGCCGATCTGGTCCAACGCGGCATGATCACCATGGACGACGCGATGATATATTCGAAGAACAGGGAATATCTGCAGATGCTGGTCAATAAAAAGTAACAACTATTTCTATGAAGTTTTCGTTCCAAGCAAAAGGTCCGTCCGGCGACATGCGCCAAGGCAGGATTGAAGCGGTCAGCGGCAATGCGGCGATCGCCATGCTGCAAGAAAAAGGGCTGGTGCCCTTGATGATCGAAAAAGAAAATGAAGTTCCGGAAATAATCAAGGACCTGCAACATCTTTGGGATGGCGTAAGTTCCCGTGAGCTTTCGGTCTTTTTCCGCCAGCTTGCGACGCTCATCGAAGCCAAAGTTTCCATAATTTCCGCGCTGAGAGCCTTGGGAGAACAGTCGACCAACGCCTATCTGAGGACCATCATCAACGAGATGGTCGGCGACATCGAAGACGGCATCCCTTTCTCGGAGGCCATGAGCAAACATCCGGAAGTGTTCGAATCTTTTGCGGTCAGCATGGTGAAGGCCGGCGAGCTGTCGGGCAACCTGCAGCGCAGCGTGCTGTTTCTGGCGGAGAACACGGAGAAGAACTACGAACTCAGTTCCAAGATCAAAAGCGCCTTGTTCTATCCTGCCTTCGTGTTTTCGGCGGCGCTGATCATCGGCTTCATAGTTTTCACCGTGGTCCTGCCTAAGCTCACGGCCATCTTCAAGGACATGAACGTCGCAATCCCGTGGTACACCAGCGTCCTGATGGCGGTCGGTGATTTCATGAGCGTGTATTGGTGGACGGTCGGATTGGGAATCATCATCGCGGGCGGAGCGGCGGTCTATTATCTGAAGACTGAGGACGGAAAAAGGGAATGGGACCTGATCAAGATGAGAATCCCGATCATCGGCAGCCTTTTCCAATATGTCTACCTGGCGCGGTTCGCCGAGAATCTTTCCGTGCTTCTGGATGGCGGCATCCCCATCGTCCGGGCGCTGGTCATCGTCAGCGAAGTCGTCAACAGCACGGCCTATGAAAGCATCATCCTGCGCGCCGCCGACGAGGTGAAGACGGGCGGGGCGATGAGCAACGTGTTCGCCCGCAGCATGCAGTTCCCTCCGATCGTGGCGCAGATGATAAAGATCGGGGAGGACTCCGGCAAGATCAGCGAGGTGCTCAGGAACGTGTCGGATTTCTACACCAAGGAAACCGACCGCATCACGCGCAATCTCTCGACGATGATCGAGCCGATCCTGATCGTCCTGCTGGGCGCCGGCGTGGCGGTTCTGGTTTTCGCGATCCTGGTTCCGATATACAACATCGCGGGATCGGTTTAATATCGCGGCAGACGGGCATGTTTGAAAAAAATGTGCTATAATTAGTGCGGAAAAGACTTTTAAGGCTATCAGGCCAAGATAAAAAAATGACAGGAAAAAAGACAACATTATCATTTGAGAAAATCGGGACGAAGGCCTGCCTGCCGGCGAGGAAGGGCTTCACGCTCATCGAGCTTCTGATCGTCATCGCGATCATCGGCATCCTGGCCAGCGTCGTGCTGGTGAGCACGCAAAGCGGCGTGGAAAAAGCGAAAAGAGCCTCAGCCACCACGACGGCGTCCAGCGTTCTGCCGGAACTGGTGACGTGCCAGGATGACAGCGGATTCGCCACGAACACGACGCCGACCACCGCCAAATATATATGCTGCACGACTGCGGCCTGTGCGGCCGCGGTTACCGGGCACAGCGTGAAATGGCCGGATCTCAGCAAGTCCGGATGGGCATATGCCGCCGCCGCTCCGACCGGGACATTGGCCAACGGGGATTATCAATTCACCATAACCAAAGCCGGACAGACCAGCGTCGTGTGCGACATGTCTACCAACGGCTGCAGTTAGGATCGGTTTTGAAAAACATCAGGTTTTTGATATAATAAGGAAGAAGCGGAAAACAGACAGCGACACAAAAATGAAATTGGGAAATTTAGATATAGATATTAGCTAAAAGCACTGAGGTCGATGTTTTTAGCAAAAAGTAATAATTTTAAAAAAAATAAAACTATGAAAAATATGAAAAAAGGTTTCACATTGATCGAGCTCTTGATCGTTATCGCGATCATCGGCATCTTGGCCGGAGTCATTCTGGTCAGCACCTCGACTGCCAGGACCAAAGCGCAGGTTTCTAACTTCAAATCGGAAACAGCCAGCTCGGTGGCCGGATTCGTTATCCAATGCGACACTGCAGTTCCTCAGGTGCCTACGAATCCTGCAACTTATACCGTATGGGCTAACGCTTTTGACGCTACAACCTCATGCGGTCCTTCAGGTTCTGGAGTATTCTTGATTACTGCAACTTCAACCGCCGTTCCCTTGTGTACTGCGACTGTCACCAACAACGGCGTGACATATTCAACAGAATGCAGTATATAGTTTGATTCGGTAGTTTGCAAAAGCATACGGAATGGCGCAGCGTTTGCTGGGCCATTCCAATATGTTTTTAAGGACATGGTCGGGGCGCAGATTTTTCCGCCGCCGGCCGCACGAGAATAATTTCAGGGAAGGAAAACGGACAAGAGGATGAAAAAGCATATGTTGAAAACAAAATACGGTTTCACCATGATCGAATTGCTGGTTGTTGTAAGTCTCATCGCCATTCTGATCGGCGCTGTCATCGTCAGCATGAACAACGCGCGGTTGAAAGCCCAGCTGGCTTCTTTCAAAAGCGAGACTCGGGGATCCTTGGCCGGACTGGCGGTCAAATGCGTATCAGCCGCGCTGGTCGCGCCGGCGGATACGACGTATACCAATTGGGGAGTTCTCACTGTCAACAACTGCGCTTCCGGAAATGGAAGATTTTCCATAACCGCGGTGCCGGCCAACGCCGCCCTGAGTTGCACGGCGACAGTGACGGAATCCGGCGTTAAATATGCCGGCGCCGGATGCTAGCTGGCATTCCGGGTGCGTCTTAATTCGGACAATAAGGCAGAACACAAAAAACTATGCTCATCATCTTTCTTATTTTCGGTCTCATCATCGGCAGCTTTTTGAACGCGGTGGTGTATCGTCTCAATGCGGTCGAGTCATTGATGGAACGTTCGCATTGCCCGCACTGCCGAAAGCAGGTCAGATGGTTCGACAACATCCCGCTTTTGAGCTTCATCGTCCTCTCGGCGCGCTGCCGGGATTGCGGCGAAAAGATTTCCTGGCAATATCCGCTCGTGGAATTGGCGACCGGCATCGTTTTTGCGCTCATCGGGAATTATTTTTTCTCCGCCTACGATTCTTCCAGCTGGATGATCACGGCGTATTATCTGGTCGTCTTCTCGCTGCTGCTTATAATTTTCGTGTATGACCTGAAATATATGGAAATCCCGATGCTTGTCCTCTGGATCAGTGTGGGCGTTTCCGTGGCCTATTTCCTGTCCGTGGACTGGCAGAATTTCGCCGCGGCCGCTTCGCTGCTGGATCTGAAAACGATTTCGGGACTGCTGGGCGGTTTGGTGGCCTTTCTTTTTTTCTTTTCCCTGGCCGCGTATTCCAAGGAAACGTGGATGGGCTATGGCGACGCGTATCTGGGCCTCCTGGCCGGACTGATCGTCGGCTGGCCGAGCATCGTCTGGACGCTGATGCTTTCCTTTGCCATCGGCGCGCTCATCAGCGTGGGACTCATCGCTTTCAGTAAAAAGACGATGAAAAGCCAGGTTCCGTTCGCGCCGTTCCTGATCACCGGCGTGTTTCTGGTGGTGATTCTGCCGCAAGCCCTGCCCGCGCTCAAATATCTTTTCCTATATTTCTGAACCGCTGATTCCTATGGACAACATCAATAAGAAAACCAAATACACCTGCCTTATCAGCGGACGAGTCCTGCCGTCGCTCATCTTCGCGGGCATTGCCCGCCGAAGCCGAGCTATGGCGAGGCGAAGGCGGGGTTTTTCCATTACGGAGATCGTGGTCGTGGTGGCGATCATGATGATCATGACCGCCGTGCTGCTGTCCAACCAGGGCAAGAACAAGTCCCAGCAGAGCGTCGAAACCGCCGCCAGACAGGTGGCGGCCGAGCTGAGACAGTTGCAGACCGAGGCGATGAGCGGAAAGCAGATCGGAACGCCGGCAGTGTCAGTCTGCGATTTCAAATTCGATGCCGACGGGACTGCCGTCTATAAGATAAGCTATAACGACTGTTCAAAACCGGTGCATCTGCTGCTGGGTTCCGCCAAACCGGTGAACATCAACGCCCAAAAAAGCGTCAACGTGGGCAGCGTCAGCATCTTTTTCAGCGCGCCGATGGGCAGAATGGGCGGCGGCGCGACGCAGCAGGTCATCCTGACTTCGGCGACCGATATCACCAAGAAAGCCAGCGTCTGCGTCTGCAGCAGCGGGAATATCTTCGAAAAGAACGATACCGTTTCCTGCAGCGACCCAAGTTCCGTTCCGAAATGCAGCTGATAGGAAAATCTTGAAACCCGATAAGCTTATGGCGCAAAAAAACAAAAACAAAAAAGGCTTCTCGCTGATCGAAGTCATCGTCACGTTGATGGTGCTCACTTCCGGCATCAGCGCTGTGGCTGTCTTGATGACCGGAAACATCAACAGTTCCGACAATGCCAAGAACCAGATCGTAGCGGCTCAGCTGGCCCAGGAAGGGGTGGAGCTGGTGCGCAACCTGAAAGACAACAGGAATGCCGCTTTGTATGGCATTACGGACGGAAGCCACGACGATTACCGGATTGATGAGGCCATGGCCAATCTGGACACCGACACGTTCAGCGACAAAAGATTATATCTCAACGCCAATCATTTCTATAAGCACAATGCCGCCGGCACGGCCACGAAATTTTTCCGGTCGATTTCTCTGCTGGTGGAGGGGGACAATACGCTGATTCCCTCGACGCGGGTTTTCACGGTCACGAGCTATGTGTCCTGGAACGGCAGCGGGATACCGGCAACGTGCAATATCGCGAGCAAATGCGTCTCAGTGGTTTCAGTCCTGCCGGATCTAAACTAATCCTACAAAAATTTGCATGCTGCAAGCTGAAAATAAAAAAAATAAGAAAGGTTTTTCCTTGATCGAGGCGCTTGTCGCCATCTTCATCTTTTCGCTCGCCACCGCGATGCTGGCCGGCGCTTTTTCCAGCTTTTTCAAGAATTATACGAATTCCAAAAAGATCCAAAGGGACATCGAGAACGCGCAATACGCGATGAACCTGATGGCCAAAACCCTCCGCACCAGCAGCTTGGTCACGACATCCTTTCCGCTGGAAACATTCGATTTCTCCCAAAGCAAATGCATCGTGTATGATTATGCCGACAAAAAAATGCAGTATGCGACCACGACCGACGCTGCGCCGACAAAAGCGGCGGACTGCACGTGGGGCACAGCCACTTCATATATGGACATAACTTCCGATGATATCGTCAGCGCTTCGATAAGCTCAATCAAATCCGATCCCACCCTCAATATTTTCGGAAAAGTCACCATGGCGCTGAACGTCCAGGATCAAAGCGCTGCAACTCCTGCCATTCCTATCCAGACTTCCGTTTCCTTGCGCCAATAATCTTTTTTTCGGCCGATTCTCCAAAATGTCCTTATCTGGGGGCATTTTTTGTATTCTATGATATAATAAGGCTAAGAATATGGATAAAAAAGAGGCCAAAAACAGGATAGATAAGCTCAAAAAGGAGATCGACCGGCACCGGTACGCCTACCATGTTTTGGATGCGCCGGAGATTTCCGACGCGGCCTATGACTCGCTTTTTGCGGAGCTATCGGCGCTGGAAAAAGAATTTCCGGAATTTGCAACTTCAACAAGCCCGACTCAGCGCGTGGGCGCCGAGCCGCTCAAAGCTTTCCAGAAAGTCCGCCACGCCCGGACGCAGTGGTCTTTCGATGACGTCTTCGATTTGGAGGAGCTCAAAGCCTGGGAGGAAAAGGCGAAAAGGATGTTGGAAAAAGCCGGCGTCGCCGACAGCCAGCTGGAATATTGCTGCGAGCTGAAAATCGACGGGCTGAAAATGATCCTGACATATGCAAAAGGAAAATT
The DNA here is from genome assembly GCA_041494985.1 of Minisyncoccia bacterium. GTDB lineage: Bacteria > Patescibacteriota > Minisyncoccia > Moranbacterales > GWC2-37-73 > JBGQBV01. The sequence continues at coordinate 7,263 of JBGQBV010000008.1, read as the reverse complement.
CGCGGCCGGCGCGACCCGCGGCGACGGAGTGATCGGGGAAGACGTGACCAGCAATCTCAAGACCATCCAAAGCATCCCGCTGGAATTGGAGCAGGCGGTCGATGTCATCGCGGTGGGCGAATGCTGGCTGGGCAAGAAGGAATTGGCGCGCATAAACCAAGAGCGGGAGAAAAAAGGCGAAGCGCTTTTCGCCAACACGCGCAATGCGGCGGCGGGTTCCATCCGCCAGCTCGATCCGAGAATCGCCGCAAGCCGCCGTCTGGATTCTTTCATCTATGACATCGACAGATTGGAAGGCGCAGCGCCCGCAACGCAGGTTGAAGAACTTGAGCTGCTGAAAAAACTGGGCTTCAAAGTCAACACCGAATACAGACTGTGCAAGAATATCGAGCAGGCGCAGGAATTCTACAAATCCTGGACAGACAAGAAAAACCAGCAGGACTATGAGATCGACGGCATCGTCATCAAGATAAATTCACGTGAGTTTCAGGAAACACTCGGATATACCGGCAAATCGCCGCGCTGGGGGGTCGCCTACAAGTTTCCGGCCGCGCAGGTGACGACGGTGGTGGAGGACATCAAGGTGCAAGTCGGCCGCACCGGAGCGCTGACGCCGGTCGCCTATCTGCGTCCGGTCCGGGTGGCGGGCTCGACAGTGAGCCGCGCCACGCTGCACAACGAGGACGAAATCCGGCGGCTGGATGTCCGCATCGGCGACACCGTCATCATCCACAAGGCGGGCGACGTCATTCCTGAGGTCGTCGAGGTCGTGAAAAACTTGCGGACGGGCAAAGAAAAGATGTTCCATATGCCGACTGATTGTCCGATGTGCGGCGGACCGGTGAAGCGGGAGATAATCGGCCTCAAAAAAGGCGAAGAAAGCGCGGCGCATTATTGTCTGAATCCAGGGTGTTTCGCCATCAAGCGCGAACAGCTGAGCCATTTTGTCAGCCGCAAGGGTTTCAATATCGTCGGTTTCGGCGAAAAGATCGTCGAGCATCTGATGCAGGAAGGCCTCGTTTCCAATGCGGCGGATATTTTCGAGCTGACGGTCGGCGATCTGGAACCATTGGAACGTTTTGCGGAAAAATCCGCGCTCAAACTGGTGGAAGCAATCGAAAAAAGCAAAAAAATAACTTTGGAAAAATTCCTCTATGCGCTGGGCATCCGGCATGTCGGCGAGGAGACAGCCGTTTTGATCGCGCAAAATCTGCAATCGGTAGCCGGGAACAAAAAAATAAGAAACCTGGAAGCGTTGGCGGAAACTTTTGCCCAGATCAGCGTCGACAGCTGGCTGAAAATAAAAGGTATCGGCGAAAAATCGGCCCAGAGTCTGGCGCAATGGTTCGGCGACAAGGAGAATAAAAAATTGCTCGGACGCATGCAGGCGCTGTGGATCGTTTTGGAATTTCCGGCGTTCGCCGAAGCGGCGGGAATCCGCAGTCTTTCCGGCAAGGTTTTCGTCCTGACCGGGCAATTGGCCGGCTTTACAAGAGATGAGGCAAAAGATATGATAAGAAAAAGAGGCGGCGAGATCTCGTCTTCCGTCAGCAAAAAAACGGACTATGTGGTCGCGGGCGTCGATCCCGGATCGAAATATGACAAAGCGAAGGAGTTGGGCGTGAAAGTTATTGATGAGGAAGAATTCAAGAAAATATTAGGAGAGTAATTTTTAATTTTTAATTTTTAATTTTATAAATAATTTTTTAATGTCCTAATTTTTAAACATTATAAATTAGAGCATTATTTAAAAATTATAAAATTACAAAATTAAGAATTGTTTTTCAAGTATGCTAAATGAAGAAGAAATTCTGCACATCGCCACGCTCGCGCGGATCGGGCTGAATGAAAAGGATATCGAGAAATATCAGCATGATTTGTCGGCGATTTTGGATTATTTCAAAAAACTCAACGAGCTTTCTGTCGAGGGCGTCGAACCGATCGGACATATCACGGGAATGCAGAATGTTTTCCGTTCGGACAGGCACGAGGATTTCGGTTCGCTCGGCAAGGCAGCGATCATGAAAAACGTGCCCGACAAGAAGGATGATTTCATAAAGGTTAAAAGCGTACTCTAAATGATCAAGGAACTGCACGCAAAATTGATAAATAAGGAAATCACTTCTGTCCAACTGACGCAGCGGTATTTCGACGCGATCGAGAAGAGCGACGGGGAAATCAATGCCTATCTGACGCTGACCAAGGAATTGGCGCTTGAGCAGGCGCGCTTCGTGGACGAGAAGATTGCCAAGGGCGAAGCCATCGATCTGCTTGAAGGTATCCCTTGCGCGATCAAGGACAACATCTGCGTCGACGGCGTGCGCACGACGGCCGGCTCGAAAATTCTGGACAGCTATATCGCGCCCTATGACGCGACCGTGATCCGGCGGCTGAAAGAAAAAGGCGCGGTGATTTTGGGCAAGACGAACATGGACGAATTCGCCATGGGCTCATCCACGGAAAACAGCGCGTACAAGATCACGAAAAATCCGGCGGACACGTCGCGCGTTCCGGGCGGCTCTTCGGGCGGCTCGATTGCGGCGGTGGCGGCCGGCGAAGCCGTGTGGTCGCTCGGCAGCGATACAGGCGGCTCGATCCGCCAGCCCGCAGCTTTCTGCGGCGTGGTCGGGCTGAAGCCGACCTATGGACGCGTCTCACGCAGCGGACTTTTGGCGATGGCCTCGAGCTTGGACCAGATCGGACCGGTGGCCAAGACCGTCGAAGACGTGGCCATCATCCTCTCGCGCATTGCTGGCCAGGATCTTCTGGACGCGACCAGCGCGCAGAGCGCCGACAAGAAATATGAAGACTATCTGACCGGCGACATCAAAGGAAAAAAAATAGGCATACCGAAAGAATATGTGGACAGACTGGAAGGGGAGATCAAGGAAGTTTTTGAAAAATCAGTGGAAAAATTCAAGGCGCTCGGAGCAAAAGTCGAGACCATCAGTCTGCCGCACGCCGAATATGCCCTGCCGACTTATTACATCATCATGACGAGCGAGGTGAGTTCGAATCTGGCGCGCTTCGACGGGATCAAATATGGTCTCAGCGTGAACGACCAGGCCGATTCGGCGGCGGAGCAAGGCAACGGGTTGCCGAAAACTCTTTTGGAAACATATCTGGACACGCGTAAGATCGGTTTTGGCGACGAGGTGAAACGCCGGATAATGCTGGGGACGTATTCGCTCAGCGCCGGCTATTACGACGCATATTATCTGAAAGCCCAGAAAGTCCGGGCGCTCATCCGCCAGGATTTCGAGCAGGCCTACAAGAAAGTCGATTTCATCTATTCTCCGACCACGCCGGAAGTCGCGTTCAAGATCGGGGAAAAGTCCGAGGATCCGCTCAAGATGTATCTGTCGGACATCTATACGATTACGGCCAACCTGGCCGGCGTGCCCGCCATTTCGTTTCCGATCGGTATGGTTTCTACAGAAGGAAATCCGCCAGCTGGCGGACTGCCGGTCGGCGGACAATTGATGGGCAAGTGGTTCGACGAGGAAGGAATCCTGAACATGGCGCACACATTTGAGATAAGCTAAACAAAAAAATATGAACTACGCTCTGCAAAATTTCTTCGCCGCCCTGCCGGACATGCTCGTGGCATTCTATAATTCGCCGTTCGTCCTGGTGGTCAAGATCCTGGCTGGCATATATCTGGCGGTCCTGACCATCAACATCATCCTGCTGCTGATCTTCCGCGACATCCCGGCCCATCTGCGTGTCGGGATCAAAGGCATGGATCTGCCGCTGGTCACGAAAAGCAAGATGCAGAAACGCTGGGAAAGCATCAAGGATCGCCTGAAGGGCGAAAACGTCTCGCAATACAAGGTCGCGATCATCGAGGCGGATACGCTGGCGGAGGAGATCTTGGGCGGGATCGGATATACCGGGGCGAACATGGGGGAAAAGCTCGAGCAGGTGGGATCGGCGCATTTGGATGAACATCTGGAATCACTGAAAGGGGTCCATCAGATCAGGAACAGGATCGTGCACGAAACGGACTTCGAAATCGACCGGCGCATGGCCGAGGCGGTGATCGGAGTGTATGAGAATTTCTTGCGATACTTGGAATATCTGGACTAAAATTAAAAAAATCGCCCGAAGGCGATTTTTTTTCCTGCCGTCGCTTATCTTAGCGGGCTTTGCCTGCCGAAGCTGAGCTATGGCGAGGCGAAGGCGGGGCTGGCCGGACGATCAGACTGCTCGCTGCGCTGCGCTTTCAAACCCCTCGGTTTGAATGATTCCGCCACGGGGAAAATACTTTTCCCCGACCCCCTTTGGTCCTCGTCCGGTCAAGCATAAATTTTAAAACCACACCCTATGGATGTGGCTTTAAATTTCTGCGGGGCTGGCCGGACTCGGACCGGTGACCTTCTCCGTGACAGGGAGACGCTCTAACCAACTGAGCTACAACCCCAGAAATAATTTTGCTTTTTTCTTTCGCTTTTGTAGCAGGGGTGAGAGTTGAACTCACGACCTTGGGCTTATGAGTCCCACGCTCTAACCAACTGAGCTACCCTGCCATTCGGAGCCAAGCTCCTCCTTAACAATATAATACAAAAAGCGTAAAGTGAAAAACAAACATAGCTGTCACTTATTGTCAAACGAAGCGAGCGAAATGAAAACAAGTTTTCATTTCCGAGCGAGTGATGACAATATACTATATATCTTTGATTTTCACTTTACGCTTTTACGCTTTGTTGTTGCGGGAGTAGGATTCGAACCTACGACCTCGTGGTTATGAGCCACGCGAGCTGCCAGACTGCTCCATCCCGCTATGAATAGGCAAAAAACAACAGTACTCCTTATTATAAGGTTTTTTTTTGTTTTGTCAATGATTGTTCTTATGGGTTGACAAAAACCTGTTTTGGGAGTATACTTACAAATTAGTGCTAGGTTGATGCGCAAATTCTAAAGAACGCCTAAGGAGGGCAAGAACTGATGTATATCGGCAGGAGATTGAGGATAGAGACTAGCTCGGCAGTGGAAAGATCTTTCCGCTGGATGCTGGGAACACACGGCGGCTGGATTCTTTCCGGCACCCTGATTCTGACCACCGTGTGCCTGTTGTTCGTCCAAAATCGCTAGAGGGAAGATCCCTCAAATAATCACAGCTTCGGAAATCCGAAGCTGTTTTTTTATGATGGATAATGTGGTAAAATGGAAACATTAGGAATCCGTTTTCCAAACACAAAACATCTATGCATAATCTGTCCCTGATTTTTCTGCTGCTGATCTTCGCCGTTTCCGGCATCCTGGTCTGGGTGGCCGGCACGACCATCGCCAAAGCGACGGATTCGCTCGACTGCCGTTTCAAGATCGGCGACGCGCTGGGCGGGCTCATCATCCTCGGCGTCGCGGGCAGCCTGCCGGAAATCGCCATCGTCTACGGCGCGGCCGTCAACGGGCACATTTCGGTGATCATCGGCAACCTGATCGGCGGCATCGCGATCCAGACGCTGGTCATCGTCATTTTCGATTTTGCCACCAAAGGCAAAAGGCCGCTGTCCTATATGGCCGGTTCGATCGCTTTGTTTTTCGAAACGGTTTTCGCTATCGCGATGGTGTCGCTGGCTCTCTTGGGCACGTATGTGCCGGCCAAAGACGCGATTTTCAGCGTCAATCCGTTTTCGCTGGTGATCCTGGCGGCTTGGCCTATCGGACTGTTCTTCATCTACGAAGCCCATAAGGTCCGGCGTTTCAACAAGGTATCCGACGACGCGAACCCCGGACGGCTGCACGATGAATATCGGTCTTCGGAAAAGAGCTCCTTCTACATCAACAAATCGAATGCGTATGTCATTCTCATTCTGCTCTTGGCGGCCCTGATCACGTTGATAGCCGGAGTGGCGCTGGAAGAATCCGGCACGGCGATCGCCAACCACATGGGGATCAACAGCGGAATTTTTGCCGCCACGTTCCTGGCCCTGATCGCCTCGCTCCCGGAAATCAGCACCGGGCTCGAGGCGGTCTTCATCGGCGACAACCATCTGGCGATCAGCGACATCTGGGGCGGCAACACCTTCATGCTGGTGCCGTTTTTCCTGGCGGACCTGCTGGTGGGCAAACCCGTCCTGTCCTATGCCGACAATTCCGACCGCCTGCTGGCTTTTGTGAGTATCGCGATGATGGGCGTCTATGCGGTCGCTTTCCTGGTGAAACTCCGGCGCCGCTATTTCAAACTCGGGCTGGATTCCATATTGCAGATCTGCCTATACACGGTCGCCATCGTCGCATTGTTTTATTATTAAGCCAGGCGCGCAGCATAATAATTTTTTTTCATAAACCTATGAGCATAAATCCGGAAAGACATTTTCCAGTCCCTACCCCTCACGTGAGAAAGCCATCGTTCAAGCCGGAAAACCTCGATAAATTGGCGGAAGGCATCGGCGAAAAATTGGACAAGATCGCCCGCGCTCCGGAAAAAAGCGAGGCGGAAAAAAGACTGGAAGGTTCCGCTGCGTATTTCAAGGAAAAAATCCAAAAAATCCTCAGGGTGAATGGGCTTGTATATGGCAAAGATAATAGCGAGATTTTGAATAAGTTCGAGTTCAAATATAAAGACAATATAGTTGGCTATGTGGCTACGAAGATATTTCCGGAACTGCTGGCGATGCCGGAACACAACGCCATCATGGAGATCATCAAGAAATCCACTTCAAGTTCAAGCATGACCGCGGAGATCACCAAAGAAGCTTGGCGCAAAGTCTTGAACAACATCAGCTAGTCGGGCGGACCCGCGATCTTTTTTGGGATTTTCCCGATGGCATCGGTGTTGATTTGTCTAGGTAATTTAGGCCTTGTTTGAGGCATAAAATGTGCATAAAAAGACTTGCAAACCTGCAAGTTTTTGTGTATAATGGATTAGTAATCGAAAGCCGCCTGAAGAGCGAGTTTTTTTGAAAAACTGCGTTTCTCATCGGACAGGAAAACAAAACAAACAAACAATATGACGCTGAAATCATATCTCTGGGGGATGCGGGCCTCGACGGCCGCCTCGTTTGCTGCGTGGGTCCTGGTGCTGAGGCAGATCGATCCTGAAAAATCAGGCCTGGCCGGGGAAATGCTTTTCTATGCGAGCACGTTTCTTTTTTGCGCAGGGCTGGGAATCATTTTTTTCACCTGGCTGCGCCGCAAAGTCAGAGGCAATGACGAAATAGCTTTCGCGCATCTGGGTGTCAGTTTCCGGCAAGGGGTGCTCATGGCATTCCTGGTGGTTGCGCTGCTGGTCCTGCAGCAAAGTCGGATGCTGGTCTG
>JBGQBV010000007.1:0-16680 GCA_041494985.1 Minisyncoccia bacterium | reverse complement strand
CGCGATGCTTGTCCATCTCGGCGCCATAATAAACGGCTCCCCGGTCTTCCGTATCGAAATATTCCTGCTGTTTATAATTCATGAGTTCCGCCATCGCTTTTTTGGCAAAAAACTTGAATTTGTCGTTGAAATCGCGCACATTGATATTGTAGAATCTTTGGGCAGCCTGGGTTTCCAATCCTATCTCGGCCATTTTCTCGCGTATTTTCAAAAAGTCCTGGTTTGATTCCAAATTATGATGCTTGGCTGAAGCTGCAAACAGGTCTTTCACGACATTGTCCGCGGCCGCCTCCGCCTGGGCCTTTTTCTGAGGATCTTCTTCCCTGAGAAGCTTGGCTTCGGCCATCACCAAAGCCCTGAGGATATCTTCTTCCTGGGACATGAAAACTTCGCCTGCGTTCACCAGGCTTTCCAGAGCTTTGCATTTCTTGTTCAGATGCGCCTCCAGATCGTCCCAAGCCGCGTCGAGACTGTTTTTTTGCCTGACCAAATCCCTATACAGATACAGGATCCAGATCAGCACGCCGGACAAAATAATCATCGTAATGGATATAGCCATATTTTTGTCTTGAATTTGATTTATTTCACATCCATACCCCGGAGCGCCTTGACCCTGTCCTCGATCGGCGGATGGGTGGAAAAAAGCTTGGAAACCTTGCTGCCCTTGAACGGGTTCACGATGAAAAGATGCGCGGTGGCCCGGTTGGCGGCTTCCAGCGGCTCCTGGTCAGTTGAGATCTTTTCCAGCGCCCGCGCCAGCCCTTCCGGATAGCGCGTCAGCAGCGCGCCGTCGGCATCCGCCAAAAATTCCCGCTTGCGCGAAATGGCCAGCTGCATCAGCAGCGCCGCAATGGGCGCCAAAACTGACAGGATGACTGCCGCGACCATTAGGATCAGGCGCAGTTGTCCGCCTTCGCTGTTGTTGTCCCTGGATTTGCCGCCCCAAAACGCCCAGTGCCTGAACCAATCCGCCATCAGGGCCACGAAGCCGACCAGCACCACCACGACAGTCGAGAGCAGGATGTCGCGGTTGCCGACATGCGAAAGCTCATGCGCCAAAACGCCTTCCAATTCGGTTTTTTCCAGCTTGCTTAAAATCCCCGTGGTCACGCAGACAACGGCGTGCTGCGGGTCGCGTCCGGTCGCGAACGCATTGGGCGCGCTGTCCTCGATGACAAATATTTTCGGCACTGGGAGACCCGCCGTGATGCAGAGATTTTCCACCAGATGATAGAGCTCGCGATTGTTGTCGTGGTTTATTTCTTTGGCCTTGCTCATCGCCAGCACGATCTTGTCGCTCCACCAATACGATCCGAAGCTCATCGCCACCGAAAAAATGACGGCGGCATACAGGATGCCGCTGTTGCCCATCGCTCCGGCGAAGACATAGCCGACACCGATGATGAACAGCAAAAAACCCGTGATATAGATCCAGGTCAGTCGGATATTCCTGTCCGCTTGGTTATAGAGTGTCGCCATTATGAAAATCGATGACTAAGTTAATTTCCAGGATTCTTTCCCTGATTATTCAACAAAGAATCGACTGCTTTTGTTATGGATGGGGTTATGTGGATACCGGTCAGGTTGGAAACGCCTGAAATGTGCACGATTTCGTATGCAGCGTAGACCACGATCGCCACATTCATGCATATCAGCACGATCAAGGTCGCCAGAACAACCGTGTTGGATAAGCGCACTTTCTTTTCATGGATCCGGGTTTCACACTGAGCCTTGCAATTTTCCACGTCATGGATGATTTCCAGCTCCCTGACTGAATACCCTTCGCTTTTTTTTGTTTCTGTTTCGTCCGCCATTTTGTTTTTTAGAATTCCACTTTTACATTCTCCCTTTCGCCTTCCTCGGCCGCAAAAAATTCACGCTTGGTGAAATTGAGCATTCCGGCGATGAGATTGCCTGGAAATGTTTCGATCTTGATATTGAAGTCCCGGACGTTCGTGTTGTAGAACCGGCGCGCGGCCTGGATCTTGTCTTCCGTGTCGGTCAGTTCCCGCTGAAGTTCCAGAAAATTCTGATTGGCCTTCAGATCAGGATAATTCTCAGCGACCGCAAACAAGGATTTCAGCGTTCCGCTCAGCATGTTTTCCGCCTGCTCCTTCTGGGCTGGAGTCTGCGCGCCCATCGCAGCCGTCCTGGCAGCTGTCACCTTCTCAAACAGTTCCTTTTCGTGGGCAGCGTAGCCTTTGACGGTATTTATCAGGTTCGGGATGAGATCGTGCCGCCTTTTGAGCTGCACATCGATGTCGCTCCAGGCCTCATCCACGCGATTTTTCAGCGTGACCAAGCCGTTATACATTGCAATGACAATTACCGCTAGCACGACTAGGATAATCAGTAAAATCATTCCCATAGTTTTGTTGCGGACGGCTGCGCTTATCATCAGTTCCAAGCGCGGCAATCTTTTGGATTTATTTATTTAGCTAGCTCAAGCATACCACAATTTCGACAAATGAAAAAGCGGTTTCTGGTTACCAAAAAATTCCCATATATCAAAACTTATGCTAGAATCAAGGCAGAATAAAGCTAGAACAAAACTATGCAAAACTTATTGTCAATTATCGCTCCCTACTATATCTTCCTCATCCCGGTAGCCGTCGGCGGGATCGTGCAAGTGACCAAATTCATCGTTTTTTCCCTCAAGCACGGCTGGGACTGGCACTATGCGATGACGCACGGACATATGCCTAGCGCGCACACCGGATTCATCGTTTCCCTAGTCACTTCCGTCGGCTATTACGAAGGCATCCATACCGGCGCCTTCACTGTCGCGGTGGCGCTGGCCATCATCGTCATCGACGACGCGGCGCGACTCAGGATGTATATGGGCGACCAAGGCCGCTATCTCAACATGCTCATCCGCCAGCTCAACGTGAACGAAGACCAGTTTCCGCGGCTCAAGGAACGCATGGGCCACCGCGTCAGCGAAGTGATCGTCGGCGGCATCTATGGTTTCCTGCTGACGCTGCTGCTTGCCCGGCTCTTAGGATAACCTTACGGAACTTAAAAATCCCCTCGCGGGGATTTTTTTATTGTCGAACGAAGCAAGCGATGACAACAAAGTGGTTTTGCGGATTTATGGCATTTTTTCCAGTTCCTCCAATATGACCTCTTTGTCGTTCCAGGGAATCCTGCCTGTGGCGACTGACATGGTTTTTTCGTGCCCTTTTCCGGTCACTAGCACGAAATCTCCCGCTTTAGCCAAAGCCAGCGCCTTACGGATCGCTTCTCTCCGGTCAAGGATCTTCCAGAAATTTTCGCCGGCAATCTTGCTTTTCACCCCGCCGGCCACTTCGTCGATTATGCTTTGCGGGTCCTCGCTGTACGGATCCTCGTTAGTGATAATGACATGGTCGGCGTAGCGCGAAACTGTTTCTCCCATGATCGGCCGCTTGCCCCGGTCCCTTTCCCCGCAGGCACCGAAGACCGCTATCACCTTGCCGCCGGCCTTGATCCGCTTTACCAGCGCGTACAGTTTATCCAAGGCATCCGGCGTCAGCGCAAAATCCACGATGATGTTCAATCCCTTCTTGTTCGGTATGCTTTCCAATCGCCCGGCGACGCCTTTGATTTTTTCCAAAGCCTGCGCGCAGGTGACCAGCGTTATTTTTTCAGAAATGCCCACGCAGATGGCCGCCAAAGCGTTTTCAATATTGAAATCCCCCAGCAGGTTGAGCTTGAACGCTGCGCCATCGACCAAGAAATGCGATCCACCGGCGACCAGCTCGACATTTTCCGCACGGACATCCGCTTGACTGCGGATGCCATAGGTGATTTTCTGCTCATTGCCCAATTTCAGGAATTCCTCGGGATTTTCCATATCCGCGTTCACGATGGCGACCGCCGCCGACTGGAACAGTTTCAGTTTGGCTCGGCGATATGTGGCCATCGTCTTATGGTAATCCAGATGCTCGCGGGTCACGTTGGTCATCACAGCGGTCTTATACTCCACCCCCCACACGCGGTGCTGGTCCAAGGAATGCGAGGAAGTTTCCAAAACCAGATATTCGCATTCTTCCTCGACTGCCCGCTTGATGAATTTTTGCACGGCAAACGGCGAAAGGGTCGTGAATTTCGTCTCATTGAACCGATCCTCGACGCCGATCTTGAAATTGATGGTAGAAGCGACGGCGATTTTCTTGCCAGCTTCTTCCAGGATAGCCGCCACCATCTGCGTGGTCGTCGTTTTTCCGTTCGTGCCGGTGATGCCGATGACTTTCAGCCGGCGGGACGGAAAGCCGTAAATGACGTTCGCCAAAACCGCCTGTGCCAGATGGTAGAGGTTTTTCACGCCCTGAGGTAACATTTTTTTCAGCCTGTGCATAGCCTTACGCTTTTTTCATCTTATACGCCGCCGCCTTGATCTTCTGCAGCAGGCCGTAGACCGCATATTTCCTGGGATTGATAATGATATCATAGCTTCCGGGAAAAACAACCGGCGCAGTCAGCGGCGAAAATCCCAATTTGAATTTCGTTATCCCTCCCCAGGAATTGTCGGCCGCGATCTGCGTCTTGACTCCGCCGAAATCATAATGCGTGCAGCCCATATTTTTCGCATCCGCAATCGCCTGCCACTGCAGCAGATATGGCGCCATTACATTGCGATGTTCGCTGCTGGACGCACCATGGAGATAGGTCGCGAATTTCCCAAAAAACAGCATCAGGTTCGCAGCGACGATCTGCCCTTCGTACTCGGCCACATAGATTTTCAGCATGGCCGGCGGCAAAGTTGTGACCATTTTCCTGTAATACTGCGCGCCATGCGCCGTAATGCCCTGCCTCATCGCCATTTCCTCGGTCAGTTTCAAAAATGCATCGAGGTACTGCTGCGCGCCGGCAGCGATGACAACTCCCTTCTTTTTCGCAATATTGATATTATATCGAGTCTTGGGTTTCATTTCCTCGAGCAGCTGCTGCTCGGATTTCGTGATGTCGATGATGAAAATCTCCTTAGGCTGCATGTCGTGCGGCGCTTTGACGATTTTTTCGGCTGTGTTTTCCTTTATCAATTCCAGCAAATGCTCACTGGCCGGATCGATCCTAACCCATCCTGTCTTTTCTTTTTTGGCCGCTGCGATCAAATCATCAAAAAAATTTCTGACCCTGGAAGAGTGGGTGCGGTCTGCGAACACCGGCCCTCTCGGACAATAGAAATATTCCCCGACAATCGGCAGGCTGTGGCCTATGATGCTCGCTGAAAAATCCTCCTTTTCCAAATGGAATGTTTTTCGGCCGGCCGCGGCCTGGAATTTCCGCCATGGCTCCGACTGCAAAAAGCCTCCGTCAGGGGAGTTTTGCTGGATAAATCCGGTTGTTTCGCCTGCCTGTTCCATATCTGAAAGTATACCAGCAAAACCCTAAAAACAAAAAGCGCCCGCCGCTAGCGGATGCCTTCCTGATACTGCCGGCGAAAACCTGCCGTCGGACTTATCTCACGCACCGGACGAACGGCGTATCGCTGTCTTTGGCCGCGGTGGATGCCGTTCCGTCCACAAAGGAACGGGCATTGGCATCCGTGGCCGAGCTTTCCCCGGAGGACCAATAGGTCTGGCTCTGAAAAGTGCCATACGTCGCTTTGTTGGCATAGATGCAATCCAGTTCCGCCATCGTGGGCAGGCGCCCGCCGATCGACTTGCAGACGTTGCGGGCAGGATAGTTTTCCGGATCTGTCGAGAAATCGACCAGATTATCCGCCACCAGGTCCCCGCTGGAACATTGCGGCGAAACACAGACGGTCTGCGAGTCTTTCCAACGCGTGTCGCCGACCATATCTTCCTTGTAGACCAGGATGCCAGGAGCGCACACGCCAGACATCCAGCTGGAAACACCCAAGACGCTCACATTGATAGTCCTGACAGTACCCTGATACGTTCCGGTGGATTTGATGATCCTTATGGTATTCGCAAGCTCATTGCAATCGGTGATCTGCGCCGCATCGGTATAGAATGAAATCTTATATGAAGATCCGGCTGGTCCGGCATCAATGGCGGTCACGTTCCCGCTGGCGTCGCAAACAAACATCCCCGGATCGTTTATCTTGCTGTTCAGGTTGTTGTTTATTTTCTTGATCGCCAGCTGCACTCCGCTGTCGGCAGTCTGATAGGCCTGCGCGGAAAAATCAGTCGCACTGGCGCCTTTTTTTTCCAGCACGGTCGAAATCGACAAGGAAGTCGCGATTGCGATCATCATGGTTATGATGATCAGCGAATACGCAAGAATGGAGCCCCGCTTTGCTCCGATAAGATGCGCTTTTTTAAGATTATTTTTTTTGTTTTTGATCGGATCCACAGGTTATGACAAAGTATTCAGTAAACCCACTATAGCATAGATGCCTATTGTTTTCTACCCAGGCTTTTCAGCGCCAACTTCACCCGCTCCCCCACGTCTTTGACGTCGAGAGAAACCTGCTTGAGAGTTTCGCGCGCCTGGGAAACGGAATAGCCCATCGCCACCAGCGCTTCCAGCGCATCGCTGTCGGCGGCAATCTGCGTCTTTTCATGCAGCGGGATATCCGCGACCTTGTTTTTCAGTTCCAAAATCACCCGTTGCGCGATCTTTTTGCCGACACCGGAAACCCTGGTCAGCACCGACGGATCGTCATTGAGCACGGCCGCCGCCACGGTCCTGGGATCAGCGATCGAGAGGATTCCCATGGCAGCCTTAGGACCGATGCCGGAAATCGCGATCAGCAACTCGAACATTTCCAGCTCTTCCACCTGCAGGAATCCATACAGCGCCAGCGTATCCTCGCGGACATATGTGTGCGTGTACAGTTCCACGGTTTGTTTGCCGGCGATCTTGCCGAAGGTGTGCAGCGTGATAAAAACCTTATAACCGACGCCGCCCACGTCGACGACGACATAGCTGCCGCGCATGAATTCGATTTTACCTGAGAGTTTTGCAATCATATTTTAGAGTGAGACTGATTTAGAATCCGAAGCCGTGTTCCCGTTGTTATCGGTCACAGAGGCTTTCACTGTCACGCTGCCCGTAGATCCCAGCGGCACCGCATATGTAGCCTGGAATGGACCGCTACTCATGGAAGCGATGTCGCTTCCATTAACGGAAATGACGACCTTGTCCACCCCGAACGGCGAATTGACGCTGGCAGAAATCACGATGGAAGTCGAAAGGTCCGGCAGCAGATTTTTTGAAGCGGCCACTGAAATGGTCGGCTTTATGCTGGAAAACTGATCCGATGTGCATTTGTCCGTCGGCACAGGATTATTGCTGTCTTTCTTGCTGCCATTTTTCTTCAGCCAATCCTGCAGACCGCTTTCCCAATTCTTGAATTGCGGATCGTTTTTCGGATCCTTGGGCGGATCGCCGCGCGGATCATCCTTGTTCACATAAAACAGGATGTCATGGATGTCGGCGAAATCCTTTTTCACGACGAACGATGACGGGCAGGCGTCGCTAGCCAGACAATATTCGTTTTTCTTGCCAGGGATCGCGCAGACCTTCACATTGTCCTGCTTGTTGACATCGCCATTGAGGATCGGCTTGCCGGCGTCTTCCTTTTCATATTTCGGAAATTGTTCGACTGGATAGTTGACCAATGCCTTGTCCATGAAGCTGCGCCAGATCGGCGCGGCCACCACGATGCCGTCAGCCCCGGCTTTCATCGGCGCATTATTGTTGTTTCCCGCCCAGACTCCGACAGCCAGCGAAGGCGTGTATCCCATGGCCCAACCGTCGCGAAATTCGTTCGTGGTTCCAGTTTTCGCAGCCACCGGACGATTGTCGAATTTGAAAGGATTGTTCGTTCCGAAGGTCGGCGCACGGAAATCGTTCGTAGACATGATGTAGTCAAGCATGCCGACATATTTCTCATCGACGATGCGCTGTCCGTCGGAAGGTTTGTAGGATTCCAACTCTGCCCCGTTCTTATCCTCGACCCGCATTATGGAAATCTGGTCATGCCGGACTCCGCCGGTCGCCAACGAGCTGTAGGCGTTCACATGGTCGATCAGTTCGACTTCGCCCCCGCCCAACACCAAGGACAAGCCATAGAAGTTGTTCGGCTTGTTCAGCCCCGTGATTCCCAATCCTTTGGCCATCTGGATGGCATTGCCGACCCCGGCCAGATAGAGAGTCTTGACCGCGGGAATATTGAGCGACATCGCCAAGGTGTTTTTCATCTGGAGCGGTCCGTGGAATTTTCCGTCGTAATTTTGCGGTGCGTAATCTGGCTGCGAAGGATCGGTGGAAAAGCTGGTCGGCACGTCATAGAGCAGCGTCTCCGGCGTGTAGCCCTTAGTGAAGGCCGTCAGATAGACATATGGCTTGAAAGACGAGCCTGGCTGGCGGGGACGGATGGCGACATTGTCCTGCGGTTCGAATGTGCAGGTTTTCCCGGAGATGCATCCTTGCGGCTCCGATTTTCCGAAATAATCCTTGGATCCGACCATGGCCAGAATCTGCCCGGTCTTCGGATCTTCAGCCACCAAGGCGGCGTTCGAGGCCTTGTTGGGAACATTTTTAGCCGCTCCATCTGTCACTGCCTGCTCCGCAGCTTGCTGCATATCCCAATTCAACGTCGTGATGACCTTAAGCCCTCCCTGCTCGACTTCCTGCTCTCCGTATTTGCCTACCAGATAATCCTTCACATACATCACGAAATGCGGCGCAAAGATGTTGTCCTGCTTAGGAGTCACTTCCGACAATACGTCCGCATTCTTCGCCTCATCAGCCTGGTCCTGGGTTATATATCCCAGATTCGCCATCCGTTGCAGCGCCAGTTCCTGACGCGCCTTGAGATCGTCCGTATGGATGCCGAACGGAGAATAATAGGTCGGCGCATTAGGCAATGCTGCCAGCAATGCCGCCTCCGGTAGAGTCAGGTCTTTGGCCGACTTGCTGAAAAAAGTCTGCGCCGCCGCCTCGGCGCCATAGGCGTTCGAGCCATACGGGATCTGGTTCAGATACATGCCCAGAATTTCGTCTTTCGAATACCGCTGTTCGATTTCGATAGCCAGGATCGCTTCTTTTATTTTCCGGGTGAAAGTTTTTTCGGAAGTCAGCAGCGTCGCCTTGACCAGCTGCTGGGTGATCGTCGAGCCTCCTTGCGCCGCGCCTCTCTTGAGCACGTCCGCCAGGGCGCTGCGGAGGATGGATGTGATGACTATCCCGTGGTGGGTATAGAATGCCTGGTCCTCCAGGGCGATGGTCGCGAATTTCAGCGTATCCGGGATCTGGTTGATCGGCACGATGGTGCGTTTCTCGTCGCCGTGGATGTCATAGAGCAGATGCTGCCCCGTGCGGTCATAGATCTTTGTCGATTGCGCCACGACCCGCGTGTCCACTGTCGTAGGACTCGGCAGATCCTTGGCGAAATAGATGAAAAGCCCGACCACAAACAAAATCCCGGCGCCGAAAAGGCCCAGGATTATCTTACCCGCCAACTTCCATTTATCCTTGGAAGAAAAATTCTTGAATTTGAAATTGCTCGATACGAATACGTTTCCCATATTTGACACTTTTGGTTATTTGTTTTCATTATACCCCCTTTTTTGAGGTGGCTCCAGTATACACGGCTGGGATTATTTTTCAAGCTTTGTATAGTAAGCAGCAATCTAAAAATCACCTTAATCGTTGTGCTTATTTCAAACTAGTAAACAGGTGTGACAATATCTGTTTGGAGACATCCACGCCGACTCCTTCGACGAGCGGTTTTTCGTGCATGTTATAAAAAGGATTGGGATTGATTTCCAAGACCACATAGTCATCTTTTTCGGTAGCCAGATTCTTCGTCATCAAATCAAGACCGCCATACGTCAGTCCGGCTGTGGTTGTCGCCTGTACGCAGATTCTTTTCAGGTGTTCGCTCATTTCTTTGGTACATTCGATCGATCTGCCGCCGTCAGACATATTAAGATTATTGCGTAATTTGAGAATATAATCGGCCGGTAAAACAGAGCCTAATTTGAAATTGTTCTGAGAAATGGTTTTTAGGGCAGTTTTGTCGAGTTTTATTTCAAAGCCTCTGGCTCTGGTTTTGTCGAAAGTTTTTACCAGCTCCTTGATGGTTGATTTGCCATCACCAATAATGGTGGCCGGAACTTTTTTGACACAGGAAACAATTTTGCCATTAAAAACCAGGATGCGAAATTCATCGCCAATATACATTTCTTCGACTAACAGCTGGGATTTTTTGGAGCTCTTGGTTTTTTCAAAAAATAACACCGCCTTTTTCAGTTCCGGCAAAGATCGGATATTCCAAGAAACACCGCGAGCAAGCGATCCGTCCAAGGGCTTAACAATCAGCGGATAAGACAAGCGCGCTTTTTTGATAAGCGACAAAGACTCTTTGTAGGATTTAGCTGCAATGCCTTTTGGAGTCTGAATACCGATATTTTTCAGTAAAAATTTAGTAAACTGCTTATTCCTGGTAAAATTACCCATCCTTCTCGTGACTGGGATTTGGCCTTTACGAGTGAAGACAACGTTGCCTTTATATTCAAGTTTCAATAATAATGGTTCCGCAGGAAAAATCTTTACATCCACACCAAGTTCAACCGCTCTTTTGATAAAAGAGCGAAAACCGCCATGCTTGATTTTTTTTATGTATGATTTGTTCAACATCTTTTTTTTCTTTACTTATTTACATCAACCAAAAACTTTCTCAGGTCTCGTCTTCCGATCAGGAGACGATATGTCAGTCCTTCGCGGTTGGCGATGGAAAGCTTGGAAACAAGCGGAAGTGAATCCAAGATCAGCGAAACCTTTATCTCGATACGATAAGTGGCGCCATGGGAGGAAAAAGTCTTGGCCACGCCGATTATGTCCGGATGTTTTTCCAATTCCTTCCAGGTTTCATTCTTGCTCAATTCAGCAATTTCTTGTGCGCTCAAGACCTTATCCAGATGAAAATCCTCCCAATACTTTACCGCTTCACTGAAACCTAGTTCTTCCGCTAATTTTTTATCAATAGCGGAGATGCCCGCACCTGTATCGATTCTGGCTTCTACTTCGATTTCCTCGCCGTCTTTTCCGATCAGTTTCACTTTTTCCACCGTTCCGATGACTTTCCGTCCGGAAATATATTCCACGCCCTCTTCAATTTCTCCGCCAAACAGGTCCCGGCCCACCCTAACGCCGCGCTCGGCCGTCTTGATTTTCAAACCTTTGATGCGCTCCAATCTTTCTTTGAGTCCCGCCAAATTCGCAACTTGGATCGAAAGTCCGGGACGCGCGTTGATTTCCAAAAACACCGGCCCGCGCTCACGATCAATCGCCACGTCCGCACCCAAGAAGCCCATGCCGGAAACTTCCTGCGCCTTGACGGCCAAAAGCAGGATGTCTTTCCAGTGCGGAATCCGGATGCCCGAAAGCAGCAGTCGTGTGCCCGGCACATAATCGATGATTTTTCCTTTGCCCAGAACCGCAGTAGTCGTCACACCTGACGCCATGTCTATCCCCACGCCGATACCGCCTTGCTGCAAATTGGCTTTGCCGCCTGATTCCTTGGTCGGCAATCGCAACATCGCCATCACTGGAATATGGTTAAACACGATGACACGGATGTCAGGTATCCCTTTATATGCATAAGGCTTGAAGAGTTTCAAAAGCGTGAGGCGTTCTTCAAAAAAGGCGATGTCCGGCAAATTGGCCAACGAGAACGCGCCATCCAGAATGTTGAGAATATGGCTCTTAATATCTTCGATCGTCACAATTGCCCCGTCCGCTTTCACCCACGCATCGCTGCGGCCTTTTTTCCGGCCGTACACGACCAAAATGCCGCCACCACCGAATCCCCGGTTGGGTTTCAGTGCGAACGAAGATGGCAAAACAGACCAGTCGAACTTTTCCAATTCTTCATTGGATCTGATTTTCGCCAATAGCTTTGGCACGGGGATCCCGCTTTTCCCCAGCAGGCGCTTACTCATGATCTTGTTATCCGCCAAGCGTTTCGCTTTTTTCCGATTGTACGGACGGATATATCCAAGATTGCGGGCGTTCATGCCGAGCAATTTCTGCGCATTTTTTATTGATTCGAACATTTATACTATTTTATATGCTTAAGCACTTCGCGAAACCGGATATATTCACTGATCCGCAGACCCTTCCATTTGCCCAGCAGGATATTTATCGGAATCGTTAACAGGATGATCCACGGAGCGGCCACGATGCTTTTGATCAACAGCGGCCAGCTGGCCAGATAATATCCGGCTATGGAAATGATGAGCGTTTCCAGGGCGAGCATGAGAGCGACCTTGTTGCCTTTTTCTATCTGCGTCGCCACGAATTTTTCCACGATGGTGATCATGATGAGGATCGGGAATATCGAGACTGAGGCCAGCCCTGTCCTTTGCAGCGAACCGCCCAAGCTGAGCAGGATCAAAATCGCGAAAGCGATGACACTCAGCGTGATGGCGACGCGCGGGAGATATAGGATGCGCAAACCTTTAAGCACGAAGCGCATCAGCATTCCGACCAGGATGACACTCGCAAAAACCACGACCCCATAGCGCAGCTGTGGAATGGCCAGGAATGCGAAAGTGACGATTGCCGGCGTGTAGATGCCGAACGCCTTGATTCCGATCACTTGTCGGAAAAACGCGATGAGCGTCACGATTATCGGCAGCATCAAAAGCAATATGACCGTGTCCAACGGCAAACCTTGCTGGACAAAATAATTGATAACCGGGCTGATGTTTTCCATAAAATTAATCTAATTTTTAAATTTTGTAATTTTGTAATTTTTAAATAATGCTTTAATTTTTAATGTTTAAAAATTTGAAATTATGATTTATTTATAAAATCAAAAAATCAAAATTATCCGCAACTATTCTTGATCCCTCGCATTTTCCTGCTATTGATATGGCACAGCGCGATAGCCAGCGCATCGGCCGTGTCATCGGGCTTCGGAAGACTTTTGAGCTTCAAGATTTTTTGCACCATGATCTGCACTTGTTTCTTTTCGGCGCGTCCGTAACCGGTCAAAGCCTGCTTGACCTGCAGCGGAGTATATTCAAATATGCTAACACAATTTTTCTCAAGTGTCAAGAGTATGGAACCTCTGGCTTGGCTGACTTTCATCACCGTTTTTACGTTCTTAAAGAAGAACAGATCCTCCACGGCCGCCTCGTTTGGCTGATATTTTTCAATAACTTCCTGCAAATCCCGCACCACCTCAAAAAGCCGTTCAGCGGTGGAATTTTTTGGCGAGGTCGTGATGTGTCCATAGGCCACGGCGCTCACTTGGCCCTTCACTTCATCCAGAATCGCCCAGCCGACAATCGCCGTGCCGGGATCGATACCTAAAACCCGCAGAGTTTCCGGGGAATTTTCAATTTTAAATTTTAAATTTTTAATAAATTTTTAATGTTTAAAATATTTTAAAATTAAGATTTGATTTTAAATTTAAAATTTCTAATTTAAAATTAATTTATGACAATCAAAGATTGTCATAAATTTCCTGCACGTCGTCCTGGTCGTCCAGCTTTTCCAAAAGATTTTCGTAATCGATTTTCCCATCCGCATCCAATGTGGTCTTCTGCAGCGGAGCAAACACCAATTCCGCGCCTTCGATTTTCAATCCCGCTTTTTCCAAACCTTCTTTGACCTTCTGCAAGTCCTCGATTTTCGTGTACACAGTCAAAATATCATTGGCATAAATAACATCTTCCGCACCGGCATCAATAGCTGCTAGTTCCAATTCGTATGGATCTTTCTCGCCGACCGCGATATGGATGTTGCCGACATGCTTGAACATGAACTTCACGCTGCCCTCGCTGGCCATCTTGCCGCCGGCTTTGGTAAAGATGCTCTTGATCTCGCTCACTGTGCGGTTCCGGTTGTCCGTCGCGGTTTTGATGATCATTGCGACGTTGCCCGGACCATAGCCTTCATAGAAAACTTCTTCGATTTCCGTGCCGTCTTTCAGCTCGCCGGTTCCCTTCTTGATGGCTCGCTCGATCGTGCCACCCGGCATATTCACTGACCTGGCCTGATCGATGGCCAGACGCAGCGAAAAATTGTGATCCGGATTGCCTCCGCCCTGTTTAGCCGCAATAGTGATCAGCCGCCCGTATTTGGTGAACACACCTGCTCTTTTTGCGTCATTCAGCCCTTTTTTCTGTTTGATGCCCGCCCAATGTGAATGTCCTGACATATATTTGAAAAATTATCTTATTATTAAAAGTACTGCGCTTTCTATGCTGTAATACTACCACCCCGAAGCGCTCATTTCAAGCGACATTTCCAAAGAAAAAAGGCTTGCAAATTTTCACAAGCCTCTTTTTTGAAACACTTTTTTTACCAGACCTGCCAGCCCAATTCCTGGGCGCACTGGAGACTGGCATTGATGACCGGTAATTTCGCCGGATATTTCTCCAGCAGTCCATCTTTAATAGTTTTCGGACGACTGCCATCCATCAACCTTGAATCCAGGCGTGCAACGGCTGCGTCGATGTAATCCGCCACTGAGACTATGCTGGAGATGCCATGGATCTTTTTGACTGTTTCATCCTTCAGCTCCGGAAAGTCTTCGGTTGTCATTCCATACCCGCCCATTCCCTGAGAATGATGGGTCCCTGCGACAAGACTGGTGAAAAGCAACTGGCCCCTGAGTATCTTGTGCGAAAACACCGCATGATACTTTACTATTTCGTATTCACCGGCGGCGATTTTCCTTCCATCGAATAATTCCGCCGGGAGGGAAAACTTTCCGGTATCATGCATCAATCCTCCCAGAAAAGCGGCTTTCGTGTCTTTCCCAAGTTTTTCTGCCACTTTCTCCGCAAGCAAGGCGACATTCTTCGAATGAAGACATGGCAAGGTGTGCCTGCGAAGTCCCGATCTGAAAATAGTTACGACAAAATCCTTTTTTTGTCCTGCCAGCGCATAGCGATCAGCCTTATCACCGACCCAACCCAAAAACATTTCTGTTTCCGCGCACATATATTGTCACCCCTTTCAAAGTGTTTTTATGAAAAGAACTGTTTCAACCCAAACATCAGTCTAATACTAAATGTAGAAAAGTCAAACCCAAAAGCGCATATCTTAAGATTTTACATTTTAATTCAGGAAATAATTGATAAGCAGATTGGTTTTCTGATTTATGCCAGAAAATAAACTTTTCAAAAAAACAATGGCATAATGTTCCGGCGCGGAAAACTGCGGAGTAAAATGATAGACACCGCCAGCCTCCCGCACGGTTTCTGCGCCCAAAACCCGCGGCTGCGAATCCAACATTCCAATTTTTGCAATCGGTCGGGCGCTCAGCAATACGATCTTATTTTTTCGTACTGGCTGATTTGGAATATCCGCGATAGAAACCTCAACCACCTTATTTGCTTCATTATTCTCCGCATTGTTTATGACGGAAGGTTTATCCGCACCTGCCACAATAATTTCTGTTTCAGGAGAAGATGGCTGAGCCAACGATTCAGCCGCCACCCATTTCCACCCCTTCTTCCCTTTTTGATATATTTCCCCTTCGGCGATGCTGTCCTTTTTCTTCTTGTATTTCATCGCATACGCCACTTCACCGTCCGGATATCTCAATTCTATTTTCGTTTTTTCATTGTTCAAAGTGAATCTGGAAAACTCACGGGTAATTTCCCTTTCTTTTCCCGCTTTGATCACGAAATCCCCGCGGATCGGATGATTGGACGGTTTTTTCCAACCGGTCGCGATGCTCCAGCCATCCAGGTTTATTTTCTTTTTTGATCTGTTCGCGATCGTCAACGTTTCAAAATCAGCATCGCTGCCCTTGGGATTGGCATTGACCGCCACGATTTTCACTTTCGGATGCGAAGCTTCAATAACAATTTCGTCCCACTTCCATTTATTATTATTCAGAACATATGAGAAGCCCTTGTGTTTTTCCGCATTTTCATAAAGGACGCTTTGCACTTTTATCTTATCCGCATTGAAAAGTTTCACGCTGTCCTCGTCATCGTTCAGATAAAGATTACCCCTGAAATATGCGTATCCGCCGGAATCGATCGTCTGATCAGCTGAAAATTGATTTCGGTGATAGCTCCAGTCTTTTTCTTTTAATTTTTCATCTTCCGGATCATAACCCATGGCATCGACAATGCTCCAGCCTTTCATATTGCATTTTTCACTTCCCTTATTCACTAGCTCGACATATTCTTCCTTGAACGGAAAGATCTTATTTAAATAAATATCTCCGCTGCAAATTTTTTCCGCCGGTTTTTCTTCGGACTTTTTCGAATTCTCCGCTCCGGGCGTGCCGCCTATCGCGTGACTTTCCTGCCAATTTTTTTGATCGTATCCTTCGGTGAAGTCAATCAATTCCAAAGTATTTCCATTGTTTTTTGCACCCCAAATATCCACAAATGAAACCTCAGCAATCCACGTCTTGCACCTATCAAGACTTATTTTCAAAGTATCGCCGCCGCTAAGCAATTCAAGCGTAGAATCTATTATTTTTCCCGCGTAAGCCGGATATGCGGACAAAAACTCCGTTTTACTGTCTGCAACAATAATATATTCATGTGAATCTATGCCGACACTAGTATCCGGCATGGTGTGGCACGTATTTTTCAATTTTCCCGTCAATAAATCGCGCTCTTCTGCCTCGTCGATGAGGCCGAATGTGCTTTTTCCCACAACAATCGTCGAATCCGTCGGATTATAAAGCTCTATCCAGTCACTTTGCCCCGTATCTGTGCCCTTGGGATCATACATGAT
>JBGQBV010000006.1:0-16767 GCA_041494985.1 Minisyncoccia bacterium | reverse complement strand
GCTGGTTCCGCCTATCTTCAGAGATTGGATGTTCGTCATGCCCTGGATGATGAACGGCAGGACAGCTATCGTCCCGAGAAAGATCGAACCGGTCAGCGTGATGCGGTTCATGATCCGGTAAAGGAAATCAGCCGTCGCTGCACCCGGACGCACGCCCGGGACATAGCCGCCTTGCTTTTGCAGGTTCTCGGCGATCTTGACCGGATCAAAGACCACCGCCGTATAGAAATATGTGAACGCGACGATCAGCACGAAATACAGGCTGCTGTAGAACCATTGATTTTGAAACAGCGTGTTCACATAGGTGGCGATGTTCGCCACTGTCGGATTGTTGGCCCGCATCAGGAAGGTCGCAATCATCCCGGGAAACAGCATGATGGACATCGCGAAGATGATCGGGATCACGCCGGCCTGGTTGACGCGCAGCGGCAGAAGCGATTGCACGCCGCCGGTGGTGTTGTCGCCGCGGATCCGTTTCGCATAGGAAACCGGGATGTTCCGTTGTCCTTCCGTGACCATGACGACTCCTGCGATAGTGACCAGTGCCACAGCCAGCAGGACCAGGTATGTGAAAAATTGGGTCGAATCGAAAGTCAAAAGCAATTTGGAAATCCCGGACGGCAGGCCACTTACGATGCCGGCGAAGATGATGAGCGACACCCCGTTGCCGATGCCTTTTTCCGTGATCAGCTCCCCGAGCCACATCAGGAAAACCGTGCCGGCCGTGGCGATCACGACGATGATCAGAATATCCGCAGTCGAAGTGATCTGCAGCACGCCTTGCGAGCGCAGCAACGTGACCATGCTGAATGTCTGCAGCGCCGCCAACGGCACTGTGAGCCAACGCGTCCACATGTTGAACTTCTGGCGTCCGGCTTCGCCTTCTTCCTTATACAGCTGTTCGATGCGCGGCACGATCATGGTCAGCAGCTGCATAATGATCGAAGCGGTGATGTATGGCCCGACGCCCAGCATGACGATTGAGATGTTGGTCAGCCCTCCGCCGGAAAAGACATTGAGCATTCCCAAAAATTGGTTGCCCTCGAACAAGCGGCGCAACTGCTCTATGTTGACACCCGGCAGCGGGACATTCGCCGCGATCCGGAAAACAATAAGAATCCCCAGGATGAAGAGGATTTTATTGCGGAGTTCCCGCACTTTGAAAATTTGTGTAAGTTTTTCTAGCATGAAGATAGACTTTTCAGTCCGCCAGCTGGCGGATTGGCTTATTAGCTTTTCAGGAAATCCAAGAATTTGGCACTTCTTTAAAAAAACCAAGAAGCTGAAACTCTATTTCTCTGATTCCTGAATAGTTCCCCCTGCTTTAATAATAGCATCTTTGGCAGATTGGGAAAGAAGTATCCCGGCTGCGATAGTAAGTTTTTTCTTAAGCTCGCCGGTCGAAAGGATCTTGACGCCGTTTTTCGCGCCGATCCGGTTGATGATTTTGAAGGCCAACAGGCTTTCCTTGGAAACAGTTTCGCCGCTCTTGAAGAATTTCTCCAGCGTCTCCAGTTTCACGACTGTCTTTTTGGCGGAGATCGCCTTGAAACCGCGCACTTTTTTCAAGCGCATGACCAAAGATGAACGTCCGCCTTCGAACAAAGGATCAACCTTTGCGCCGGAGCGTGATTTCTGTCCTTTCATTCCGCGACCGGAATATGTCCCGCGCTTGCCGCCGCGACCGATTGTCTTCCTTGCCTTGCGTTTCTTGACCTTAAGTTGATGGATTTGCATATGGATTTATACTGCTTTAACTTCTTTAACCTCTTTAACTTCTGCTGCTTTTTTGACACGAGCAGGCTTCAGACTTCTCAGCGCTTCGATCGTTGCGCGCGCCACCATGAGTTTGTTCGATGTGCCGAGCGACTTGGAAACGATATCCCGGATACCCACCAAATCAACCACTGAGCGGACAGCTCCGCCAGCGATCACGCCGCGTCCTTCCTGAGCCGGTTTGAGCAGAACTTTGGCGGCGCCTAACTTGATTTTGACATCATGAGAAATGGTGCTGCCAGACAGATTGATCGTGATCATAGATTTCTTAGCGTCGTTGTAAGCTTTCTGGATGGAATCTGAGACATCAGCGCCTTTCGCAACACCGACACCCACCCGGCCTTTGCGGTCACCGATGACCAAGGTCGCTCGGAAACGGAAACGACGTCCGCCTTTTACTACACGGGTAACACGAGCCAAATCCAGAAGTTTCTGTTCAAACTCCGGTTTTTCTCTGCGTGTATTTTTTCTGCCTGGTCTCTTGTTCATAATTTAATATAGTATTTAATTCAAAACTTTAGAATTGCAACCCGCCTTCCCGGGCGCCTTCCGCCAAAGCGCGGACTTTCCCGTGATATTTATAGCCGGCCCGATCGTAGACAACCGCGGTGATCTTGAGCGCCTCGCATTTCTTGGCGATGAGCTTGCCGACTTCCTTCGCGCCGTCCACCGTGTTTTTGGCTTTTTTTATTTCCACCAGGTTGGCGCTGGCCAAGGTCTTGCCCTTGGCGTCATCGATTACCTGGACATATATTCCACGCAAACTTTTATACACAGCCAAGCGAGGGCGCTCCGCGCTGCCTGAAACTTTGGCGCGAACCCTTTTCTTCCTTTGCAAACGACCCGCATTGTTATTTGATTTCTTCATAATCTTTTCCACCGATACCTACGTATCGCTTATTATTTAGCTGATTTCTTGCCTTCTTTTCGGCGCACATGTTCTCCGACATATTTGAATCCTTTGCCTTTGTACGGTTCTACCGGTTTCAATGCCCGGATATTGGCGGAAAATTGTCCAACCTTATGTTTGTCGATTCCGGAAACTGTCATCGTGTTGCCTTCTACTTTGACTTCCAGGTCCTGCGGAACTTCAACCACGACCGGATGCGAGAAGCCCAGCGCGAGATTGACTTTTTTGCCAGCCACCGCCATGCGGAAGCCGACGCCGTTCAATTCAAGCTGCTTCTGAAATCCTTTGGTCACCCCTTCAATCATGTTTTCCACGACTCGGGCGGTTGTTCCCCAGATGGCCGGCGCGTCCTTGCCCTTGCCTTCTTTCTCGACAACCAACTCCTTCTCGGAGATCTTGACTGAGACATCCAGGTGGTGCTCGAAAGTGAGCGTGCCTTTGGCACCCTTAACAGTGACGATGTTCTTATCTGATGTCACGGTCACTCCCTGTGGGATGGCGATTGGTTTTTTTCCGATTCTACTCATAGTTTTTGATTTACCAGACTTCACAAATTATTTCTCCGCCCAGACCTGTCCTGAAAGCCTTATCTCCGGTCATGATGCCTTTTGAGGTCGAGACGATTGAGATCCCATAGCCGTTCTTCACCCGTTTGATGTCGGTTTTCTTGACATAGATCCGCTGTCCTTGGCGGCTGATCCGTTTGATTTCCCGGATGGCAGGGTTCTTTTCGGTATTGGAAACGACATCATATTTCAAGACGATCTTCAAGACCGGGAATTTCGCATCCACCGGGGTTTCCGTCTTTACCGATTCGATAAAGTTCCGCTGCTCTAAAATTTTAGCGATTGACAGCTTCAATTTCGAAAACGGCACCAACACTTGTTTGTGTTTGGCTCTTTGCGCGTTTCGTATTCTTGTAAGCATGTCCGCTATTGGATCCAACATATTCTAATTTTTTAACCTAATTATATTTACGATTATCTTCACTTTTCCCTACCAGCTGCTCTTTGTGACTCCCGGCAATTCACCCTTGCTAGCCAATTCCCGAAAGCAGATCCTGCATATTTCGTAAGCACGAAGATAACCATGCTTCCGGCCGCAGCGCCAACAGCGGCGCACAATGCGGGTTGAAAACTTCGGTTTCTTTTCTGCTCGAGCTCTGGTGGATGTTTTTGCCATATACTAATTTATTATCCTAATTATTTCCAATTTCTTAATTCTTATCCTGATTCGTATCTTTCAACGGGAAACCCAATGCCTTGAACAGTTCAAATCCTTCTTTCTGGGAATGCGCGTCGGTGGAGACTGTCACCTGGAGTCCGAAGGAATGTTTCACTTTTTCCGGAGAAATTTCCGGGAAAATCATATGCTCCTTGATGCCGATATTCAGATTGCCTCCCTGATCGACTGATTTTTTGTTGATGCCTTGGAAATCCCTGGTGCGCGGCAGAGTCGCGTTCACCAAACGGTCGATGAAATGCCACATGCGGGCGCCCCGCAAAGTCGCCTTGACGCCGATTTCCATCCCTTCGCGGATCTTGAATCCGGAAATAGCTTTGCGCGCCTTGGTCTTGACCGGCTTCTGGCCGGTGATCATAGTGATCGAGTTCACGATTTCTTCAATCTTATCATTGTCTTTGACGATTTTTCCGATGCCAACATTAACCACAACCTTCTTGATCCGAGGTACTGCCATCACGCTCTTATAGCCGAATTTCTTCTTCATTTCGGCCTGGACGGTCTTGGTGTATTTATCTTTTGCTGTAGTTATGTTCATACGATTCAATTAAAACAATAGGATTAAAGCTCTTTGCCGCACTTCTTGCAGGCGCGCACTTTCTTCTCGCCGGCGAATATGTAGGAGACTCGCGTCGCCTTGCCGCAGGCCGGGCAGATGATCATCGCGTTGGAAGCATCAAAGGGAGCCGCCACTTCAACCCGTTGTCCCCGTTCGCCTTCCCGGCGGGCTTTCTGATGTTTCTTCACGATATTCAGTTTTTCTACGACGATTTTTCCCTCGCTCGGCAAAGTCCTCAGGACCTTTCCCTGTTTCCCCTTGTCCTTGCCTGCAATTTTTTTCACGAGGTCGCCTTTTTTAATTCTCATATATCTAAATTTATTCCTGATTACTTGCTAATAATTTTTACAAAACTTCCGGAGCGAGCGAAACGATTTTCGCATAGCCTTTTTCCCTGAGCTCCCGGGCGACTGGTCCGAAGATGCGGGTGCCTTTCGGCTCCTTCTCAACGACGATCACCGCGGCATTCTCATCGAAACGTATGTATGATCCGTCTTTGCGGCGCAGCGCTTTCACTTGGCGCACCACCACGGCGCGGACCTTCTCGCCTTTCTTCACCATGCCTCTCGGTTCAGCCGTTTTCACGCTGCAGACGATGATGTCGCCGATGGAGGCATATCGTTTGCGCGTACCGCCGAGCACCTTGAAGCATTCGAGCATCTTCGCTCCGGTGTTGTCCGCTGCTTTTAACCATGTTTCTGACTGGATCATATGCTTAATTCAAAATAAATCTTTTAAACCTCTTGTTTGAAATTATCTTCCGCTTATGCCACTACCGTGTGGCTCTTGTCCTTGCTGATCGGCCGGCACTGCACGAATTCCACCGTGTCGCCTTTCTTGAACTTGTTCTCGGCGTCATGCACCTTGTATTTCTTGGTGGACAGGTATTTCTTCAGATATTTCGGATGCGTCTTCAGGGACTGGATGGCGACGACGATCGTCTTGTCCATCTTGTCACTGACCACTACTCCTTTTTTCTTGGATATCTTTTTCATAATTATATAAATCTCTTATTATTTCCCCAGCTCTTTAATTATCGTCAAGGCTCGGGCAATGTCCTTCTTGATTGTCCGGTATTGCCTGTGGTTCTTGAGTTGCCGGGAAGCAATATCAAACTTGAGATTGACCGCCTGCGTCATCTTCTCGCCGACCAGCTTTTTGAGCTGTTCGATATTCATTTCTCTGATTTCCTGGATTTTCATATTATTGTTCCTTAACTACGAATTTCGTTTTCACATTCAGCTTGTGGGACGCCAAGCGCATCGCTTCCTTGGCCGTCGCAATGTCGATACCGTCGATCTCGAACAAGATCCTGCCCATTTTGGTCTTGGCCACGAAATGATCGACGCTTCCTTTTCCTTTACCCATAGGCGTTTCATCGCCTTTCTTGGTCATCGGTTTGTCCGGGAAGATTCTGATCCAGATTTTGCCGCCTCTTTTGACATAGCGTGTCATCGCCCGACGGGCCGCTTCGATCTGGCGGGCGGAAATCAATCCGGAGGTCATCGCCTTGAGTCCGAAAGTCCCGAAACTGATCGTGTTGCCTTTGGTCGCAACTCCGCGGATTTCTCCGCCGCGATGGATCTTCCTGTGCTTAACTTTTTTTGGCATCAACATATGCGTGTATATAAATCCCCAATTTATTCTGATTCTGTTCCTGATTATCTCTTATTACTTAACTTCCGTTTCGCGATTCTTGTCATTGAAAACTTCTCCCTTGTAAATCCAGACTTTTATTCCGATCGCTCCATAGGTCGTGAAGGCAGTCGCCTTGGAGAAATCGATGTCAGCCCGCAATGTGTGCAGCGGCACTGTGCCTCTTGAGAGCCATTCCCTCCGGGACATTTCCGCGCCGCCCAACCGTCCGGAGATCTCGATCTTGGCTCCTTTGACGTTCCGGTTCTTCTCGATGGTGTCCAATGAGGATTTGAGAATCCTGCGGAACGGGGTGCGTTTCTCGATCTGTTCCGCGACATTCTGCGCGACCAGCGAGGCATTTTCCTCGAATTGCCTGATTTCCTGCGCATCGATTTTCAAATCTACTTTCTTGCCGGCGAAAAACTTGTCCTTGATGATCTTGATCATATCGCCGATTCCCGTGCCGCCTCTGCCGATCAGCACTCCGGGGCGGGATGTCTTGATGATCAATTTCAAAGTATTCGCCCGGCGTTCAATCTCAACATCGGCAATCGCGGCTGCTTTCCATTTCTTCATGACGAAATCACGGATCTGAACATCCTCCTTGAGTTTCTTCGTGTAGTCTTTGCCCGCAAACCACCTTGATTTCCATGTGGTGGTGATTCCGAGCCGCAGTCCTGTTGGATTGACTTTATGTCCCATAGTCTTTTCGCTAAATTCAAAATTTAAATCTCAAAATTCTTACTACATTGATTTCCTTTGGAAAACTTTCTTCATAAATCCGCTGTCTTTGCCTTTCTTGGCAACCTCTTTCTTGTCAGTCGTCTTCTTCGCGGATGTTTTTTCAGTGGCGGTCTCTTCCTGTTTTTCTTCCTTCTCTTGCGTCTCGGCGGCTTCTTTCAAGGCTTTTGTCCTTTCCGCTTCGCGCGCAGTCTTCTCTTTTTCCATTTGCTGCTTTGATTTCTTGTTCTTGCCTTCCACCCTTTCTTCCAGCTCCAGCTTGATGTGCGAGGTACGCTTCAAAATCAATGTCGCCCGTCCCTGTGCCCGCGGCAGCCATCTTTTGAGCCGGGCACCTTCGCCCACAAGGATGCTGCTGACGAACATATTGTCCTTGTCCAGCCCGAAATTGTTCTCAGCATTCGCCAACGCGCTTTCCAGCAATTTTTCCATGATACCGCTGGTCTTTTTCACAACATGATGAAGCTGCACCATGGCGGCGCCGACGTTCATACCCACGATGCTGTCCGTCACCAGACGCACTTTGCGGGGAGACATTCTTAAGTTTTTGAGTGTTGCCGTTACCTTCATATGTTTCAATCTCTAATTTACGTTTAGGCTGATTTATCGCTGATTAGCTTATTTCTTTTTTACTGCACCCGTATCTTCCTTGGCCGCCTTCATCGCATCCTGCTCTTTCTGCTTGGCTGCCGTTTCCATTTCCTTCTGCATCTTGCCTCCGTGCCGGTTGAACTTGCGCGTCGGCGAGAACTCACCCAGCCTGTGTCCCACCATTTCTTCGGTGACGTACACGGATGTGAACTCCTTGCCATTGTGGACACCGAAAGTAAACCCGATCATTTCCGGCGCGATGGTGCATGCGCGCGACCATGTTTTGATCACGCCTGCTCCCGGTTTCGCGTCAATGACTTTCTTCAGCACGCGCGGGTCGACAAATGGTCCTTTCTTTAAACTTCTTGCCATAAAATTGACTTATTTAACTATTTCTTAGTTCTCCGCTTTACAATGAATTTATCGCTATATCTCTTCACCTTTCTTGTTTTCTTTCCCAGAGCCGGTTTGCCCCATGGCGTTTTCGGATGTTTGAGACCGATGCCCTGTTTGCCTTCGCCTCCTCCGTGCGGATGATCGATCGGGTTCATAACCGTTCCGCGGACTGCCGGGCGTTTGCCCATCCAGCGGCTGCGGCCAGCTTTGCCGATCCTTTCCGCGCTGTGTTCGAAATTGCTTACGCGGCCGATCGTGACGAAACAATTCTCACTCACCAGTCGGATCTCACCGGAAGCCATTTTCAGCTGCGCCATCTTTCCGTCGATAGCCATGAGGGTCGCTCCGCTGCCGGCGCTGCGGATGATCTGCCCGCCTTTTCCGGCGATCAGTTCAACGTTGCAGACGATGGTTCCATAAGGGATGTTCTTGATCGCGGTCCGGTTGCCTTTCTTGATCGGAGCGGTCAGTGAGGTCAGGATTTCCACGCCCGCATTCATCCCTTCAGAGGCCAAGACGTAGCGTTTGTCGCCGTCCCGATAGGAAACCAAGGCGATCAGCGCGCTGCGGTTCGGGTCTCTTTCAATCGCGGTGATTTTTCCAGGCACATCGAATTTCTGCTGCTTGAAGTCAACGATCCTATAGCGTCTCTTGTGTCCGCCGCCCTGATGCCGGGTGGAAATTTTTCCTTTGCCGCGTCCCGCCTTCTGATGATTCGGCGCAAGCAAAGATTTCTCCGGTTTTTTGTCGGTCATATTGTCCGGTTTCACGATAGACATGAACCGTCTCCCTGCATGATTTTTTCTGTATACTTTGATTGCCATAATATTCGTTGACTAGTTGATTGGTTTATCGCTTCTACGCCGCCTGAAACAATTCTATCTTCTCCCCTTTTTTCAATGTGACTGTCGCTTTCCGGAGGCCCGCTTTCTTTCCCATATATCTTCCGTAAGCTTTTTTCTTCGGCAGGTTGTTCACCATGTTCATCTTTTCCACATGCACGCCGTACATCCCTTCAACCGCCAGCTTGACCTGCTGCTTGGTCGCCTTGCCGGACACCTTGAAAGTATACTTGCTGTCAGCGATCGCCCGATGCGTTTTCTCGGTGATCCAGGGTTCAACCAGGACTTTGGAGGCGATATCGGAATTTTCCGCAGCAACCACAACCGCTTTCTTGGTTGCAGCTTTTTTGGTCACCTTCTTGGTTTCCTTTGTTTCTTCCTTTTTTTCTTCTATCACTGCCATATGGGTAAAATATCTTGAGTTAACACTGTTTTATTTAACAAACTTCTCTTCCAGATAGGCTATCGACTGCTTGGACATGACCAGATATTTGTTGTTGAGCAGATCCATCACATTCAGGTCTTTCACGAACGTATTCGTCGCTTTCTTGATGTTACGGCTAGCCAGCAACGTGCCCTTCTCCTGATCCGAGAAAGCGATCAACGCTTTACCGGTAATCTTCAATTTGCTCAGAGCCTCGGCGAACACTTTGGTCTTCGCCTCCTTGATCAGCAATGAATCAACCGCGATCAGCATCCCGGCGCGAAGTTTTTCGCTCAGCGCGATCCGCACCGCCTTCTGCTTCATTTTCTTGTTCAAGTCCCGCTTGAAATTCCTGTCCTTGGTCGGTCCGAAGGAAACACCGCCGCCTTTCATCAGGGCGTTGCGTTTCTGTCCTTGTCTGGCGTTGCCGGTTCCTTTCTGCTTGAAAGGTTTCTTGCCGCTGCCGGCCACTTCACCCTTGCCTTTGGTGTGCGCGATCGGATTTCTCTGATTGCCGGCAATGACCATGAAAACCTGATGCAACAGCTCGTCGTTGGCTTCCACTCCGAACACGGCATCTGAAACTTTCAGATCTTCCAGCTTCTTTCCTTTTAAATCATGTATTGCAATCGTGGCCATAGTTTTTTATTCAACTTTCTAATTCGCCAGCCGGCGAACTAATTTCACATTTTAATCTAATCTAGCCCCGCACTTCGACGATCCTGCCGACAACTCCGGGCACTGCTCCCAAAACCGCCAAAACGTTTTTCACTGGATCGATATAGACGACTTTCACGTTTTTCGTCGTTTTGCGCTTGCCGCCCATCCGTCCCGCCATTCTCTTGCCTTTGATGACATGTTGCGGCTGCTGCGCTCCGATAGATCCCGGCGCTCTCAGGTCATGTTTGTGACCGTGCGTTTTCGGCGCTCCTTTAAATCCGTGTCTCTTGACCACCCCTTGGAAACCTTTAGCTTTCGCGATGCCGCTGACCTTGACCACGTCGCCGACTTGGAAGTCAGCAATCGTTATCTGGTCGCCGACGGCCGCGGTGGCCGGATCCTCCAAACGGAATTCTTTGCGGTGCGTGATGTTCTTGGTCTTCGGGATTGCCAGCTGCAAAGCTGCATAGCCCTCTTTTTCAGAGCTGCGCACGGCGGAAACCGTGTTCGGCTGACATTCGATGAGAGTCACGTTCAAAGCGCCTTGCTTCTGGTCGTACAGCGTCGTCATCCCCATTTTTTTTCCTAAAATGAATTTCATACTGATATTTTTTCAATAAAAAATCTGGCTTCCCAGCCAGCATAATTCAGGATATTTCCTGACTTAGCTAGTTGAGTATCCCCGAGGGGGACTTTAACTAGATTTTCGATAACTTACATCTTTATTTCCACATCCACTCCGGCCGGCAAATCAAGGTTCGTGAGATTCTCGATCGTCTTCGGATTCGGATCCCAAATGTCGATCAGACGTTTGTGGATTCGCATCTCATATTGATCGCGAGCATCCTTGTAGATGAACGTCGATTTATTGACAGTCACCTTATGGATTTCCGTCGGAAGCGGCACCGGACCGGTGATGCGTGACCCTGTGCGCTCAGCCGTCTCCACGATTTTCCGAGCTGACTGGTCTATGACCTTGTTGTCATATGCCTTGATCTTGATCCTGATCCGCGTGGATGATTGTTCTGATTCTGTTTTTGCCTGAGCCATCGGAGTGTCTTTTGATAACAAATTATTTTTAAACTTACTTGTTGTTCTAGTGAACACAGGCAGACATATAAAGCATATGTCTGCGTAGTTTACTCGAAGACTATTTGAGAATCTTGGTAACGACACCGGCGCCGACCGTCTTGCCTCCTTCGCGGATCGCGAAGCGCATTCCGTCTGCCATAGCTACCGGGGAGATCAGTTTGATGACCAGGTTAGCGGTGTCTCCAGGCATAACCATTTCAGTTCCTTCCGGAAGAATGACTTCTCCAGTCACGTCCGTTGTGCGAACGTAGAACTGCGGTTTGTAGCCTTTGAAAAATGGAGTGTGTCGTCCGCCTTCTTCTTTGGTCAGGATGTAGATTTCGCCCTGGAATTCAGTGTGAGGAGTGATTGAGCCGGTCTTGGCCAACACCTGTCCGCGCGTCACATCTTCTTTCTTGATGCCGCGGATCAAAAGTCCGGCGTTGTCGCCAGCCTGTCCTTTATCCAAAGACTTGTTGAACATTTCGATGCCGGTCACCACTGTCTTGACAGTAGGTTTGAGACCGACGATTTCAACTTCTTCATTGATGTTGATCGTGCCAGTTTCAATTCTTCCGGTCACAACTGTTCCGCGTCCTTCGATCGAGAAGATGTCTTCGATCGGCATCAGGAAAGGTTTGCTTGTTTCGCGAACCGGTTCAGGGATCTTCGTGTCCAAAGCGGCAATCAGATCATAGATCGGCTTGGCGGCTGGATCATCCACTGATTTGGCTTCCAAGGCTTTGACAGCTGAGCCACGGATGACTGCAGCATTGTCGCCATCGAATTCATATTTGGAAAGCAATTCGCGGATTTCAGCTTCAACCAGGTCAACCAATTCTGCATCGTCAACCATATCAATTTTGTTGATGAAAACAACGATTGCCGGCACACCGATCTGGCGAGCCAACAGGATGTGTTCGCGTGTCTGAGGCATCGGGCCGTCAGTAGCGGCAACAACCAGGATAGCGCCGTCCATCTGGGCAGCTCCGGTGATCATGTTCTTGATATAGTCAGCATGGCCCGGGCAGTCTACGTGAGCGTAGTGGCGGGTATCTGACTCGTATTCGCTATGCGAAGTCGCAATGGTGATTCCACGCTCCCTTTCCTCAGGTGCGTTGTCGATTTCGTCAACACCTTTCTCTTTTGCAAAACCTTTAAGACTCAGGCAATGCATGATTGCTGAGGTCAGGGTCGTTTTGCCGTGATCAACATGGCCGATAGTTCCGACGTTTACATGGTGCTTGGTGCGGTCAAATTTTTCTGCTGCCATACTCGTTTCTTTTTCACGAACCCCTGGCTTATATTTGGCCGAGGAATCGCGAATATTTTAAGATAAATGATTACTATTTTTTGCTCATTTCCGCCTTTTTTAGCAAACACAAAAAACTTCTTTTGCGGAAAAACAATACATTGCTTATTTTACACGAGTTGGAAATATTGTCAAGGGTTGGGATAAAAGGCTATTTCTTGGCGATGATCGTCTCGGCCACGTTCTTCGGAACTTCGGTATAATTCGAGAATTCCATCACGCTGCTGGCGCGTCCTTGGGTCATGGAACGCAGCTGGGTCACATAGCCGAACATGCTGGCCAGCGGCACCTCCGCTTCGATTTCCTTGACGCGGGCATTGCCCTCGCCGCGATCATTGATTTCCTTGATCATTCCACGACGCGAATTGATGTCGCCCACCACGTCTCCCATGAATTGTTCCGGCGTGGTGACCACCACTTTCATGATCGGTTCCAAAATGATCGGGTTGGCGCGTTTGCAGGCTTCCTGAACCGCCATTGAACCGGCGATCTTGAAAGCGGCTTCATTGGAGTCCACTTCATGATAGGATCCGTCATACAAAGTTACCACGACATCCACCATCGGATAGCCGGCCAAAACCCCGTTTTCCAAAGCTTCCCGGGCTCCCTGGTTGATCGGCTTGATGAATTCCTGCGGGATGACTCCGCCTTTGATCTCATCGAAGAATTCATAACCTTTGCCTTTTTCTTCCTGCGGTCTGACTTTGAGCCAGCAATGGCCGTATTGTCCGCGTCCGCCGGATTGTTTGATATATTTGCCTTCCGCTTGCGCTTCACCTTTGATCGTTTCCCTGTAGGCCACTTGCGGCTGGCCGATATTCGCTTCCACCCCGAATTCCCGCTTCATGCGGTCCACGATGATATCCAAATGCAGCTCGCCCATTCCGGAAATGATCGTCTGTCCGCTTTCCGGATCGGTGCGCAGTCTGAGCGTCGGGTCTTCCCCAGCCAATTTGCGCAGCGCCACGCCCATTTTTTCCTGATCGGCTTTAGTCTTCGGTTCCACGGCGATGTCGATAACCGGTTCCGGGAAAGTTATATTTTCCAAAATGATCGGATTTTGTTCGTCGCAAAGCGTGTCGCCTGTCGTCGTGCTTTTCAGCCCGACCAACGCGCCGATGCCGCCGGCAGTGATTTCCTGGATTTCTTCGCGATGATTCGCATGCATCTGCAAGATACGTCCGATTCTTTCCCGTTCGCCATTGGTCGAATTGACCACATAGGAACCGGCTTTGAGTGTTCCGGAATAGACACGGAAGAAAGTCAGCTGTCCGACGAACGGATCAGTCGCCACCTTGAACGCCAAGGCGGAAAACGGTTCGTCGTCAGCGGCTTTTCTTTCGATTTCTTCGCCGGTTTTCGGCTTGGTGCCTTTGACTGGAGGAATATCCATCGGTGACGGCAGATAATCGACAACCGCATCCAACACTAATTGGATACCTTTGTTGCGAAGAGCGGTTCCGGTGAACACCGGCACCAGCCGGCTGGCGATTACTCCGCGTCGCAAAGCGGCTTTAAGTTCATCCACAGAAATTTCTTCTCCGTTCAGGTATTTTTCCGTCAACTTGTCGTCTGATTCGGAAATCTTTTCCACCATTTTTTCGCGCCATTTTTTCGCATTGTCCAAAAGTTCGGCTGGGATTTCGCTTTCCACGACTTTCTCGCCCATCTCGCCTTCAAAAGAAACCGCCTTCATTTTCATCAGATCGATCACGCCGGAAAATTCTCCTCGTTCGCCGATCGGAAACTGAAGTGCCAATGCGTTCGGAGTCAGACGGTTCCAGATGGAAGTGATGGCCGCTTCGAAATTCGCGCCTTCCTTGTCGATCTTATTGATGAAACAGACGCGCGGAACATGATATTTGTCAGCCTGGCGCCACACCGTTTCGGATTGCGGCTCTACACCTTCTTTCCCATCAAAAACCACCACGCCGCCGTCCAGCACGCGCAGTGATCGTTCCACTTCCACCGTGAAGTCCACGTGGCCGGGAGTGTCGATGATATTGATCGGATGGCCTTTCCACATGCATTTGGTCGCCGCCGAAGTGATCGTGATGCCGCGTTCCTGTTCCTGCTCCATCCAGTCCATGGTCGCCTCGCCTTCATGCACCTCGCCGATCTTGTGCGTGATGCCCGTATAGAACAAGACGCGCTCGGTCGTGGTCGTCTTGCCGGCGTCGATGTGGGCGATGATCCCGATGTTACGAAGTAGTGAAATGTCCTGTCCCATATGAATGTTTGGTTTTAAGAAATTTTAAACTTTATTGATGAATTTTTACCCTGCGAATACACATATAAACTACAAATCTACAAATTAATTCTTGCATTTGTAGATTTGTAAAAATTTGTACATTTGTGGAATTAGGCGAAATGCGCGAAGGCTTTGTTGGCTTCGGCCATCCTGTGGGTGTCGTCACGTTTCTTCATCGCGCTGCCGATCTTGTTTGAAGCGTCGATAAGCTCGTCGGCCAGTTTTTCCGCCATCTTCTTGCCTTTGCGGGCGCGCACAGCCTTGAGAATCCAACGGATCGCCAATGTCTGCCGGCGTTCGCCGCTGACTTGGATCGGCACCTGATAGTTGGCACCGCCGACTCTTTTCGATTTCAGTTCCAAAAGAGGTGAAACGTTCTTGAGCGCCTGCTCGAAGATGTTCAATCCGCCTTTTTTCGTGCGTTCATGGATCACGTCGAAGCAATCATAGAGGATCTTTTCCGCGATGGAACGTTTGCCGTCCTTCATCACGTTGCCGATGAAACGGCCGACCAGCAGATTTCCATATCTGGAATCAGCCTTCCATTTTTTCTCGTATTTTCTCTTTCGTCTTGCCATAGGGTTTTAAATCTCGTGAATTATATTTATTATTCCGTCTTCGCTTTCGGCCGCTTGGTGCCGTATTTGCTGCGGCTGCGGTTGCGTTTGTCGGTTCCGGCAGCATCCAGCACTCCGCGCACGATGTGATAGCGGACTCCGGAAAGATCCTTCACGCGTCCTCCCCTGATCATGACGATCGAATGCTCCTGCAGGTTGTGTCCGATGCCCGGAATATAAGCGGTAACTTCCATTCCGTTCGTCAGACGTACGCGGGCGATTTTGCGGAGCGCCGAGTTCGGTTTCTTCGGGGTGGTGGTGCTCACTTTGATGCACACGCCGCGCTTGAAAGGGCTCACGGTCTTTTTCGGCCGGTTGGTCAGCGCGTTGAAAGTCATCATCATCGCTGGTGATTTGGTTTTCTTCTTGATCGATTTCCGGCTGCGCTTCACTAACTGATTGATTGTTGGCATATTTGCATCAATTCTAATTTTTTAATTTCTAATTAATTCGCCGACTGGCGAACCGATACTAAATTTCAGATAGCATTCTTGTGTATTTTGAAGCAGAACTCTTGCAAAATTAACAAAAAAATCGCTATTTGGATAGCAAAATGATAATAACCGATATTTCAAAAGTTGTCAATCCAGCACTAAACTTTGGCATCGGCTTCGCCAATTAGCGCTGTGCGCTTGTGCAAAGTTAGTGCTGGATCAATAAACCCCCTTGCAGCCGGCGCTTAGAGCGCGACGCTGAAAAAAAGATTGAGCATCGAATTGAGGAAATAACCGAGCGGAGAAGAAAAAATGATGATGAAAAGCAG
Source organism: Minisyncoccia bacterium (assembly GCA_041494985.1). Classification (GTDB taxonomy): domain Bacteria; phylum Patescibacteriota; class Minisyncoccia; order Moranbacterales; family GWC2-37-73; genus JBGQBV01. The sequence goes on along the minus strand of JBGQBV010000006.1, from coordinate 974 downwards.
CAGCAGAACGAAGCCGTATTGCTCCAGCAGGATCATCACTTCCGTCCGGACCGGGATGAGCGCAAACAGCAGTTTCGATCCGTCCAGCGGCGGAAACGGAATCAGGTTGAAAAAGGCTAGCAGCACGTTCCAAAAGATGATGATCATCAGGAAAGCGAAGAAAATCGCCCCGAAAGAGCCGGAAATCGCAGCGGAAATCTGTCCCCAAGACGCCATCTTGATGCCGATGATGATGGCGACTTTCACCGCAGCCGGGATGAAGATCAGTTTGGCTGCGATAGCCGCCGCCAGCGCGATTGCGATGTTCGAACCTGGGCCGCCCAAAGCCACCAGCACCGGTCCCCATTTCTGGTTCTTGAGATTGTAAGGATTGTATGGCACCGGTTTGGCCCAGCCGAACGCGAACCCGGTGGAAACGAACATGGCAATCGGCACGATGATCGAGCCCCAGATATCGATGTGGCTCAGCGGGTTGAAATTGAGCCGGCCGGAATATTTGGCCGTCGAATCCCCCAGCCAGAGAGCCACGAAGCCGTGCATGACTTCATGGATGATGATGGAATACATCAGGATGAGGATATAAAAACCTATGAGAATGATAGAATTCAAGTCCATATATTTATGTTACCCTTGTCAAAACTCTTTGGCTATGATACAGTAATACTTGTAATAAATCAATTGTCTTACAATCATATGAGTCGAACATGCAGCGTCTGCGGTCGCGGAACAACTTCTGGAAATTCTCGAAGCCATTCGAATATCGCAACCAAACGGACTTTTGCCATCAATATCCAGACCAAGAAGGTCAATGGCAAGAAAGCCAAGGTGTGCACCAAGTGCATCAAGACGGAAAACAAAGAAGCTTAGCCTTTTAAAAAGCCTCCCGCTGAGCGGGAGGCTTTTTTCTTTGTCTTAGAACAATCTGGCCGGTGTGTCTTCGAAAGTCATTTTCTTGTAGACATCGCGGGTAGTTT
>JBGQBV010000005.1:0-16842 GCA_041494985.1 Minisyncoccia bacterium | reverse complement strand
GATATCGGACTGCGCAGGCAAAGTGAATATGTTTTGGAACATGGCATGGATCTGGTCATAGTTGTCGCCTATCGGCGCAAGAGTATAGCCTCTTTCCGGCGTTTCCGTCGGAGAATATAACAAACCTTCCGTGCTGTTTTCCAGCACGCGCTGTGCTATCTGAGGATTTTGCAAACCCTTATATATGTCGTAAAAACGTTTCATCTCCCAGGCCTGCATGTCAGTCTTGACGTTGTTTCCAAGCGCGTCCAGCATGGCATTGACCTTGCTGAAATCACCGAGCGTCCCCATGCTTGTCGCTTTTTTCTCTATGAGCTGGAGGATTATCTGCTGCCGCTTGGCCCGCTCGAAATCGCTGGTCGTGTCGCGTGACCGGGAGAAACACAAGGCCTGATCTCCGGTCAGCGTGACATCGCCCGCCGCAAGCTTGAAGTTTCCTCCGCATTCCGACGGCGTTTTCGTGTAGCACAACGGATAGTGCCGCGTGGCTATGGAGCCGTCCTTCCTTCTTGTGAATGTTTTCACTTCGTCTTGGCCTGCAGGAATGACGAACGTCACAGCGTCGCACCTGCCCATGTTGCCCATGAATTGCACCGGTTCGGAAAAATTGCTGTCCAGATGGATAGTGACTCCGCCCAGGCTGTCCACAATATCCTTGAATCCCTTGAAATCAACCCTGATGGCGTATTGGATCGGCAAGCCGGAAACATCGCTCAGGATCTGTTCCATCTGGGCAAGCCCCTGCCCTTTGCCATTCTGTTCTCCCAATGCATGCACGGCGTTTATCTTGCTGTAATTGTTCGTTCCCGGATCTTTTACCCACAAATCCCGCGGAACGGAAACCAGCGCGATCCTATTATTCTTCGTGTCGATACTGGCGACCATGATGGTGTCCGCCAATGTCCCGCCGGAAGGATCATCCGCCCCACGCATTCCCAAAAGGGCGATGTTTATGCGACCTTCGTCCTCGCCTTTCAGCTTGTTGTTCATTCCAGGAACCATATGCGTCAGGCTCTGCAGCAATCCGCCACTTCCCTGAGTTGATATCTTGCTGAGAATGAAACCTGTTTTCCAAGCAAAAAAACCGCCAATGACGACGATGATCGCAACAACGACCAAAAGTGGTTTGAGCCACCATTTTTTGTTTTTGCCTCCCAAGGAATAACCGTTTGTGCTTTCCATAATATGTTTTAATCTTATTCTAATTAAAAACTAACCCAATGAACCTAATTATGCTATAACTTCTCATAAATTGCAAGCATCTTGCGGGCGGAATTTTCCCAGGAAAAGAAGCTCGCACGGAGACTGCCTGACGTCATCAATTCCTGCCGCAAGCCGTTATTCATGCAGATATCATATAGCTTCTCCGCCAGATCTTCCGTGGACGACGTATTGAAATATAGTGCGCCACTTTGGCCTATTTCTTTCAAACTCGGGATATCCGAGGCTAGCGCGGGCACTTTCTGGCTCATTGCTTCCAGCAGCGGAATGCCGAATCCTTCATAGAGAGATGGCAGCACCAGCACGTGCGCCAGCCGAAAAACGGCCTGCTTGTCCCGCTCATCGATAAATCCAGGCAGCTGCACGTTATTTTCCAGCTTGTTTTCGCTGATGGCCTTACGGATCCGTTTGTCGAAGTTATGTGCCTGCGGGTTGCCAGCAATCACCAGCTTCACTCCGCCGACCCTGTCCTTAATACGCGCAAACGCCTCGATCAGGTGCGGAATGTTCTTTCTGGGCTGCAGGGTGCCGATATACAAAATGAATTTTTCCGGCAAGGAATATCTGCTTTTCACCTGGTCAAGTTTTTCCCGGGAAAGCGCGTCAGTCAAAAACTCGTCATCCACTGAGTTATATATGAACCCTACTTTTTCCGGAGCGATCTTATAGAACCGGATTATCTCGCTGCGGGTGAACTCGGAAACGCCGATAATCTTGTCCGCTCTTTGCAAACTCAGCGGGATGAGCATCTTGAGAAAAAACCAATCTGAAAATCTTATGAATTGCGGAAAAAAATTGAAGGAGATGTCATGGACGATCGTGACGATCTTTATCTTTTTCGGCACGAAGAGCGGCGTGATGTATTGCGTATGATACACGTCCACCGGATTTTTGCGCAGATATTGCGGCAGCGTCCAGAAATTCCACGCGAAGCGGTTTTGCGCCGGCAAGGAAACAATCCGGAAATTTTCCTGACCGAAAATTCCCAAGCGTCCAGCAATCTCCTCTAATGCTTTCTTGTCATTTGAATCTGTGAACAGGACGAACTCATGCTTGGCGCCGAGGCGCGCCAGGTTTTTCACCAGATTGAAAATGACCGCCTCATCGCCGGTCCTTTTCTTCCCGATCAATCTGATATCGATTCCGATTTTCATATGCTTAATTTGCATCTTTAGGATTGATTAATGAAAGCGCGACAGCCAGATATACCCAGACGAATCCCAGAAATATGCCCGAGTTGAAAAGATTCGGAACCACCACGGCGACGGCGCCCAGCAGCACGAATGCCGCAATCGTCTTGTCCTGGGTTTTTCTGTCCAGAAACATCCCGACGCCTTTGATAAAAATATATCCTAACAAAACCACAAATGAAACGATGCCCAGCATTCCCGTGCCCAGCCAGACTTCCAAAAAGATATTGCTGGCATTGAGGCCGGCGCCGCGATCATCGGTTCCCAAAATCGCGCTGATGCTTCCCCACCCGATTCCGAAAACGGGATGCTGGCGGATCTGTTTAATCGCGGTCTGATAAATCCGCGCGCGGACTGCGACATTCGGATCATTGCGCAAAATTTCCTGCACGAAGTTGCCTTCCGTTTCCTCGCTTTGGATTTCTTCCAGATTGATGTGCTTGCAGCCGTATTGCGCCAGCTCATCGACCGATTCGATTTTTTCCGGCAGCGGAATGTTCTCAGTGCAGGACACCGTGATCTTCTGCAGTCCGCCGGTGCTGGCCGCGCGATTCCCCAGTTGGAAACGTGTCAGATTGAAAAGATAGATGATAGCTATACCGCCAACCGCCACGACTGCCAAATTGCGCAGCGCGAAGAAAAATTTTCCCCAGTACCATTCGGACATTTTCAGTGAGCCGTTTGTCAGCATGATTTTCAAAAAGCTGATTGTCACCAGCGCCGCTCCCAGCCAGGCGCTGCGTGAAACAGTCAAAATCAGGGAAATAAATATTGCGACAAGATACAAGAAACAAGATACAAGATACAAACTATTAGGTAAATCATTTTTGAAAATTTGGAATTTGGAATTTGGAATTTGTTTGATTATTGTTTCTTGTTTCTTGTTTCTTCCGATGCTTAATTTATATATATTCACATACATAACCGCAATCAAAAACACTAAATAAATGCCCAGCCAGTCCGGTTCCGTAAATGTCGCGTTCGGCCGGCCGGCCATGACTTCAAACGGATTGCCGCCGTGGATGAAACGGATGTTCTGCCAGATGCCATAGGCAGCGACCACGATGGCGCTGCTGAAAAAAAACGGCGCAATGCGTTTCAGATCCTCCAGAGATTGGACATAGATCCTGACCAAAAAATACAGCGCGACAAATGATGCGGCTATGACAGCTTGTTTGAAACTGGCGCCCTTGTTCACAGCAGCCAGACTGCCCAAAAATCCGCCCAAGGCAAAAACGACCGGTAGCGCATCATACCAACGGAACTTCGGCAGGAATTCGCCAGCTGGCGAAGGCAATCTTTTAGCAAGAGCCAGCACCCCGAGAGCGATGATGGTCAATGCCCCGAAAAACTGATACGGACGCAGCATCAGACCGAAACTTCTCGGCGCCAGATTGATATTTTCCAAGGCTATCGCCCCGATAAAAAACACGAATGTCCAGCCGGGACGATATAGCGCCAAGATAAGTGCCAGCAAGGTGAACAAAGCGAAATCGCCGGTATTTTTGAACGGCAGCAGCCCGACATTGGAAAACCAGATAGCGAAGACGACCAAGATGATATTAGCCAGTATCAGATAGGATTTCGTCAGGTTCCCCTGCACGGCGGCGCTGATTTTTTTAATTAGTTCCATTTTTCAGTTCGTTAATGATATGCATTGTCTTTTCCACAAACTTTTCCCACGCAAAACAGCTGGCGCGTTCCTTGCCTTTCAAGGAAAGGGCCGCTTGGAGATGCTTGTTGTTGAGCAGATTTTTCAAAACCATTTCCAGATCTTCCGTATTTTTCGGATCGCAATACAAAACCGCATCCGATCCGACTTCCGGCAGCGAAGACACTTTCGAAGTGATCACAGGCGTTCCTTGGTTCATCGCTTCCAAAACCGGCAGCCCAAATCCTTCATATAAAGATGGGTACACAAATACGACGGCGTTCCTATATAACGCCGGCAAATCTTCTTGCGGGACATAGTCCAACAGTTTCACGTTTTTCTTGAGTCCCAGTTCCCCGACTAATTTCTTCGCATCGGTCACAAGCGGTGCCAGTTGCGGCATCAGTTTGCCGGAAATCACCAGTTCCGGCAACCAGCCGGCTTTCCCATGCTTGTCATATAATATCTTATACGCCTTCAGAACGCTTTCGGCATTTTTGCGCACATCCATCCCCCCGCCGTTATATATGTAGCCGGGTTTCAGCTTGTATTTTTTGAGGACTTTGGCGCTTTCCGCTGCCGAGACTTCTTTTTTATAGATCTCGTCGACATCCGGATATGCCACCGCAATTTTCTGCGGATCAATTCCCAGATGCTGCACCAGATCTTTTTCCGTGCGGTGCGAAACCGCGATGATCTTGCCCGCTTGCTTGATCGCCCCATGGACGAAAATTTGATACAGTTTCTTGCGCCAATTGTCCAGATATTGCGGCAGGAGTTTCGGAATGATGTCATGCGCCACCATCACGTGCGGCATTTTCCCCTCAAATATCGTCGCAGACTGATACATGCTCAAGAAGACATCGCAGCCGTCCTGCCGGACCATTTCCGGCAGCATGACCTTTTCCCATAAGACCCTTCTGATGAGGTCGTCGCGCTTATACCGCGGCAAGAAAACTTTCTGGCTGAAATTTTTCGGCAGTTTCAGATTAGTCTTTTCTTCCAAATATAAAACAAACTCAACTTCCTTATTATTTGGAAATTGGAAATTGGAAATTGGAAATTCCGCTAATTTCTTTAAAAAATTAGCGGTGACTTGCCCGATTCCCGTATTCTGCTTGCGCAAAAAAGACGCATTGATACCTATTTTCATACAAATATTATAACAGCAAAAATGATATTCAGCGAACTTTTTAAAAAGCCGTGATCAGCACGGCGCCGATTATCATCAGCGCGGTCGCTGCCAGTTTCTGACCGACATTGGCACGCTCTTTAAAATAAAGATAGCCGATCACGAAAGCGAAGAGCGGCATGGTCCGTTTGATGGCCATGACGCTGGCGACCGGCGCCAGCGTGAATGCGTAGTTGATGCTGCCGTTCTGGATCGCGATCGCCACTCCCGCAATCAGCACGGCCAGGAAAAATTTCACGCCCGCATCGGTCAGTTGGTTTTTTGTCCGCGCAAATTCTTCGTTCAGGACGCGCGCCACATTTTTCCTCTCGCCGTTTTTCCTTGCCTGGGAAACCGCGATTATTGCAATCAGCAGCAAAAATCCGACGCCCATCAGAAGATGGACGAGGTAGGTCGCAAACAGAACATTGCTGGCGACGGTTGCGATTTTCATGGCTGTCGGCGTGAAGGTGTAGCACAGAGCCGTCGCTATAAAATATACCAAGCCTTTCCGATTGTTTTTCCTGCGATGATGGTCTTCTGCAGAAAGCTTACTTTTTTCAAATTTATAATCCATCGCCAGGGCGCCGATCACCACCAGCACTATACCGAAAAAGCTCCTGAGCATCGGAAACTCGCCCAAGAAGATCATGGGCGGAATGATCAATGACAAACTCGTCAGCGTCATGAACGGCATCAAATAACTCAGATCGGCCAGATCCAGCGCCCTGTACATGAACCATACCCCCACCATGTTCAGCAGCACTGTCCAGAAAATACCATTCCAAAACACCGCGGACAGCGGAGCCGCTATCCAAAATTGTCCGCTTTGAAAAATATACAACGCAAGCAGCAGCAAGCCGGCAAAACCATAGGCAATGAGCGCGATGACATTGTTCAGGCCACGCACCTGCAGCGCCTTCTTTTTGATCGCCATCTCCGCAGCTTGGAATATGGCGCCGAATAATGAATAGATGATCCACATATATCTCATCATAACATCTTATGGCGATATATTGAAATAAAAAAAGACCCCCAAAGCGATGTTTCGCTTGGGGGTCAGTGCAACTTACTGTTTGACCGTTCTTGTCATCATGTCAACGATGTTATGAATGTTCTCATTGAGCAGTTGAAGGATTGCTTCCGCATCCTTGTTTTTAGCCCAGAAAATGTTTCCGTGGCAATAGATACAAAGCCATTTCTCATATTCGTAAATCGTAAGTGCTGATTCCACAGGTACGGTATCTTTTGCAAATGTGTAAATCGCGACAAGATGACCGTCTTTCTCGCTTACAAAGTCGAGAATGAAATGGCCGGGTGATTCTGCCTTCCATTTGTTCTCAACTAGCCCGAGGAATTTCTCCAGTTTTTCTGGGTTGATTCCTTTTTCCTTAAGCTGTGTTTTTAAAATCCCTACTGCCATTTGAACACACCTCCTCTTCTTTCTATACTGGAATGATGATTTCCTCTCCGCGCAGGAAATAGCGAAGAAAGGGTTCCTCGAGTATGGCACGCGGCTGGGGATCCCAGTCCGGATACGGCCAGGTTGAGATCTGGCTCGTCATGCAGTGAAGCGCGCGATCCTTGATAAAGTTTTCGGCCTTGTTCAACCAGAATCTTATCGCGTTTTCCGGGATGTTCGGCGCCTGGGACGGATCCATATTGGACTGCCCCTGCACCTGTGCCAGCTCGCGCGTCCAGATCATGAATTGGAACGCTTCCGCGGTGCTATCCGCTACGATTCTTCCCATGATCTCGGCGACAGCGCGGTGGTCCGGATGGGCGTCGGCCAGATGGTAATAAACCACATCCGGATTGATGCTCTCGAACCGCTTTCGCAGTTCAGACTCGGCCTCCTCAACATTCTGACTGGGACGGGCTTCTTCTCCCGAGAGACTCAACATCTCCCAGTTGTTAACATTCATGACCATCATGGCCCGGACTGTTTCTTCACGGCGTCGTGCCTCACCCACTTCGTGAAGACTCGGACGCTCCTCGCGCTTGAAAACCGCGCGATGAGAAGTCCGGCCGTCGTGACAGATGACCACATAGACTTCATCCCCTTCAGACAAATGGCGCAGGATCCTGCCGCCGACTCCAAGAATGGAGTCATCGTCATGAGCAGTGACTACCAGCACTTTTTTCATAGTATCTTTCCCTCCTTATGATTTCTTCGGCAGGAACTTGGCCAGCATCACACCGTGTGTGTTGGCGGCGTTGGCCTGCAGAAGGAGTTTTTCCGGCGTGCGGTTCGGCGATTTGCCGAAGCATTCCAGATAGACCGCCTTGATGTGGGCGCCGGTGCCGACAGCGATCAGATGGATCATAATGCCGTGCATGCCCCACCGCGGAAATGTCTCGGTCGTGTTAGCAGCGAAGAACGCCTTATATTTCTCGAGGAGTTCAAGTGCGCACACCACACTATACCGCTTATGCAAATTGTAGCCGGGCGACTGGATGTAGAACATCCCGTCGATGCCAGCCATCGCCGCCTGCATCCCACCCCAGAACCGCATCATATTGCGGTCGTGATGGTTGGCGTCATGATCGGGAAAAATAATGCTCCCGACCACGCCTTCACACTCCCTGTTCTCGATCATGTCTAGATGGCGAATCATCGCGTAAGGCGAATGTTCACCGTCTGCATCCATGCATCCGACGATATTGGCGTCCGAGTCTGCACCCCAGCGGTATCCGACGACAATATTGCCGGCGTTGCCGAGGTTCTTCTCGTTGTGCATGACTTCCAGCCAGATAAGATCTTTGGCCATCCGATCAAGCACTTCCCGTGTGCCGTCCGTCGAGTTGTCATCAATGATCAAAACACTCAGATCATGATGACGCAACTTGAGCATGAGCTCAACCTCAGCAAACTCGATGAGGAGCTTCTCTATGCTCTTTTCAACGTTGTACGCCGGTATAAAAATTCTGATTTTCATGTGTCCTCCTTTGGCCGAAGCCGATTTTTTGCCTGTAAAAGGCTATATTTTTAAGCTACTTTCATCCGTTTCCGGATTGTCTATGATAGCATATTTTGAGAAAAAAGTCAAGCCAAGTTATGCACCTCAAGATCAGCGCCGGTTGACTATCCTCGGCTATGTTTTATAATGATAGTCAGTTGTTACAGAACTGCAAATAAACACTAAAAAGAATTTTCTAAAAAATATGACAGAACAAAAGAAACAAAAGGTGTGTGTGATTGGAATGGGATATGTTGGACTTCCCCTTGCAGCAGTATGTGCCAAAAAAGGATATGAAGTTATTGGTTTTGATACAGACAAGGAAAAATTAGACATAATCGCCCAAGGCAAAAGTCCTTTCAAAGAAAAGTTTTTAGAAGATCTGTTGCCACAAGTAAAAATTACCGTAACGACAAATCCAGAAGAAATCGGCGGATGCGACATCTATCTGATTTGCGTGCCAACTCCGGTCGATGCCAAATACTTCCCGATCCTCACTCCAGTCATCGAGGCTTCCAAAACCGTCGCGGCCCATATGAAAAAAGGCGCGCTGGTAGTTTTGGAATCAACCGTCAATCCCGGAGTTTCGGAAGAAGTGGTCAAGCCGATTTTTGAAAAGGCCGGTTTTACGGTGGGTAAGGATGTTTTCATCGCGCATTGTCCGGAACGCGTGAACCCAGGGGATGAAAAATGGAATGTTGGAAATATCCCGCGAGTAGTCGGATCGTTTGACGAAACAGGATTGAAAATGGCCAAGGATTTCTATGAAAGCGTCGTGGACGGGAAAATCGTGACGATGGATTCCATCGAAGAAGCCGAAGCAGTAAAAATTCTGGAAAATTCTTTCCGCGATATCAACATCGCATTCGTGAACGAAGCGGCCAAATCTTTCAGCCATCTCAACATCGATATCACTAATGTGATCCGCGGCGCTTCCACCAAGCCGTATGCTTTCATGGCGCACTGGCCGAGTTGCGGAGTCGGCGGACACTGCATCCCTGTTGATCCATATTATATGATTGAAAAAGCCAAGGAACATAATTTTGATCACAAATTCCTGCGCACAGCACGAACGATCAATAATAGCATGCCGGATTACACGATAGATCTCCTGCAGGACCGCCTGAACCAGATCGAAAAAGCGATCAAGGGTACTAAAATCGGAATTTTGGGCGTATCATACAAAGCGAACGTTGGCGACTTGCGTGAAAGTCCCGCACTCAAGATCATTGCAAAACTGAAAAAGATGGGCGCTGATTTGATAATTTTTGATCCATTCGTGGACAAACTTTCAAACGTTGCGAGTATCCAAGAGTTGCTTGAAAAATCAGAAGCTGTCGTCCTGACAACCAATCACAGCGAATTTGAAAAGATAACAGCAGCAGATTTTGCCAAAAAAAATGTCAGGATAGTCATTGATGGAAAAAATTGCTTGGACAAAAAAGCCATTCGCGCCGCCGGAATAATCTACGCCGGCATAGGAAGATAAATTTTCCCAAAAAGACAACAGCTATAAAACGTGATACACTGAATTTATGTTTAGTCTGATAAAATTGATAATTTGGATTGCGGGAATAGCGGTTGTTGTCTATTTCGCGCTGCCCTATTTTGGCTACGAAATGAATCTGAATTATTTCAATGAAAGCAAGGCCAAGTGCCAGCAAAACCTGAACGACTGCACCAAGCAATATATCGAGCAAGGCACGAAGAATGCCAAATGCGATTTCAACTGCGTCGATCCGAAACTAATAATTAAGAAGCAATAACATGAGACTGATTGTCAATCTCCCGGCGTTCAATGAAGAAGAAAAAATCGGCGAAACCATCAAGCGCATCCCGCGCTCTTTTGCCGGTGTTGATGAAGTGTTCGTGCAAGTGATCGATGACGGTTCCAAGGACAAGACTGCCCAAGCGGCCCGCGCGGCCGGAGCGGATTTTGTGTTTTCACACGACGTGAACCGCGGAATCGGAGTGACTTTCCGCACAGCAGTGACCAAGGCTTTGGAAAACGGCGCTGATTTCATGGTCAACATGGACGCCGACGGACAGTTCAACCCGAACGACATCCAAAAGATTCTTGATCCGATCCTCAAGGGAGAAGCTGACATGGTCAGCGCTGACCGTTTCGGGGACAAGAAAGCCAAGGACATGCCTAGGGCCAAATATTATCTCAACTATATAGCCGCCTGGGTCATCCGGAAATTCATGAACTACCCTATCAAGGACCTGACTTGCGGCTTCCGGGGATACAGCAAGGAAACATTGATGCGTTTGAACCTGCCGGGCGGATTCACCTACACACAAGAAACGATCATTGACGCGATCGGAAAAAATCTGAAAATAAAATGGGTTCCCGTGACTGTCACCTATTTCGCCGGGCGCAAATCCAGAGTGGTCAAAAGCATTTTCAACTATGTCAACAACAGCACCCGGATCATCCTCAAGGCCGTCAGGGATGTCCGCCCGATGAAATTTTTCGGCATCCCGGCAACGGTCATCATTTTGCTGTCCTTGGGATTTTTCGTGTATTTCGGAATTCTTTATTTCCATGACTTCAAGATCACCCCATACCGGAATTATCTGCTGACAGCCATAACCTTGCTGCTGGTCGGCTTGCAATTTTTGGTCTTCGCCCTCATCGCCGACATGATCAAATCCAACCGCAAGCTCACGGAAGACCAGATGTATCTTCTCAAATCGGAAAAATACAAGAAACAATAGCATTTTCCGGATTTTCACAAAATTAAAACGGCTTGGCGATAGTTTCTATCATCAAGCCGTTTATTTTGGAGTCCATTTCTACAATACCTTTTTGAACAACTTCAGTTCCAATGCGCAGGCGTCGCAGGCAGGATGCTTGCCTTCTGAGACCAGCTCCTGTAGATGCTTCTTGCTACGCTGGACAGTTCGCTGACAATAATGACAACTGACAGTTACCATGTCTGTCGGTATGGAAATTTTCGGATACTGTCCGGGATTTTTCGGATCCTGCCCGCAAATGATGCATACCGTACTACCGAATTTTACGGAATGGATCAAGCACGGTTCTCTTTCTGTAAATGATCTTCTTTCTGCTGTTTGCGCAATGACCGACACGGATACCGGCATGGATTACCTCCCCTCTTTTTTTATTATTGCCTGGACTTTCCAGGAAGTATGATTTTAAACTACTATGTTATTTTTGTCAATATGCGCACGATTTTTCGTGGACACATCTTGTATTACGTCTGGCAGTAAAAATTATTTTTAAAATAATGCAAAAAAAGACCACAGATGCTTTCATCTGTGGCTAGCTTTTGGCAATACGTTTGATTATTTGTTTTTTGGCCGTTCTTTGAGCATTTCTATCCGATCCAGAATAGCCAGAACGCTCGGAAGATACTGGCTTTCTTGAGCATACTTCACCGTCTTGTATCTCTGGTGGATGTCTTCGTTAATCGGATATACCAGGATTTCTTTTGCGGAACGGAAGACGCTCACATCCCGGGCGACATAGCCCTGGGTTCTTGCGATTTCGATCCAGTTCTTCTTCACCAAGACAGAAATGAGCGAAGGGTCGTTGGTTTCGACCGTTATCTTGTTGTCCGTGAAATACACGGCGCCTTCATAGGCTGCGGAAGCTGCACTGGCTGCGACAATCACTGCGATAAAAACGGCAAAGAAAATCCTTTTCATAATCCCCCCTCTGAATCTTTATTTGGCACCTTAAGAACTCGCATAAATCTATCCCACAAATCAGAAGAAGTCAAGAAACTTTCAATCGTTTTTTTCTTGACCCCGCACTAACTTTGCACCGGATTTACCAGTTAGCGCTTTGCACTTGTGCAAAGTTAGTGCGGGGTTGAAAAAAACAATGTTACAGGCTACAATGGGTATATGGAAAAAACCAAGATTTTGTTCATTTCCCGGGCTTATCCGCCGACAGTCGGCGGCATCGAGAACCAGAACTACGAACTGGGCCGATGGCTGGGAAAAATAGCTGAAGTGAAAATAATCGCCAACACCCGGGGGAAAAAATTCCTGCCTGTTTTTTTGCCGTATGCGATATTGAAAACTCTACTGGTCCTTCCTGGATATGACGTCGTCCTGCTTGGCGACGGCGTGCTCGGGATCCTGGGCTGGATCGTAAAGCTGCTTTCGAAAAAACCGGTCATCTGCGTCGTCCACGGACTCGACCTCACTTTCCCCTCGAAAATATACCGGAAATTCTGGGTCGGTTCGTTCATCCCGGAATTGGACGCCCTGATCGCGGTCGGCAACGAGACGATCCGCGTCGGGGTGCAGCATGGCATTGGCGAGAAAAAATTCTTTTTCATCCCCAACGGCGTGGACACGGAAAAACATCTGGTCAAAAGCTCGCGCGAAGATCTGACCAAAATAATCGGGCAACCGGCTGAAAACAAGAAGATCCTGCTCACTTCCGGACGCCTCGCAAAAAGAAAAGGCGTCGCCTGGTTCATTGCCGATGTCCTGCCAAAATTGTCTCAGGATTTCCTCTATGTCGTCGCCGGGGACGGCCGCGACAAGCAAAACATCCTGGACGCGATCAAAAAGAACGGCTTGGAAAAACGCGTAGTCATGCTTGGATATGTCAGCGATGAAAAACGCAACATCCTTTTCAACACCGCCGACCTTTTCGTGCAGCCGAACATCAAGGTTCCCGGAGATATGGAAGGTTTCGGGATCTCCGTCATCGAAGCCGGCGCCTGCTCTCTTCCGGTACTGGCGGCGGACATCGAAGGCCTGAAAGATGCGATCAAGGAAGGCCGGAACGGCTTCCTGGTCGAATCAGAAAACGCGGATGCATTCGTACAAAAAATCAATGAATTATTTTCCAAAGGCAACCCGCGGGAAATTTATGGACAGGCAGTGAGGACCTATGTTGTTGAAAATTACAGCTGGGAACATGTATCTGAAATATATTTGGAAGAGATAAAAAAGACAATAAATTTTAAATTATAAATTTGAAATTTTAATTGAAATAAAAATGTCTAAATTTTAAAATTAAATCATTTGAAATTCATTTGAAACTTAAAATTTATAATTTAAAATTATTTTTGTAAATTCAAATCATGTTACCCTTCATCTCATCACAATTACTGTTTTACATAGCCATCTTTCTGGTACTTTTCGTTCCGGGTTATTTTTTGATTTTGGCCACGCGTCTGGACAAAACCTTTTCTCCTTTGGAATCGTTCGTGATCGCTTTCAGTTCCAGCATCATCGTGGTCGATTTCCTGGTCATCGTCCTCGGCCGATCGCCGCTGCACATCACTCGCGCCACGATCCTCGGCGCGATCATCCTCTTCAGCGCAGTTTGCTATGTGATTTATTTTTTCCGCCGTAAAAAAGAGACTGCGACCACGTCCCTTGAAAAGTCCGACTATCTGCCGCGCAAATCGGTTTTTCTGGTCGTCCTGCTCCTGCTGCTGACGATTTTCATCAAGACGATCTATTTCAAAGACACCATCTTCCCCACCACCACGGACTTGGGACACCACATGTATTGGGCCAAGACGATCGCCGTGACTGGCAATCTGCCGCAATATGAAAAAGCGGATATCGGGGAGCAGCTCACCATCGAAAAGCCGCAGCCGATCGCTGATTTCATCATCGGCGAGCACCTGATCTTCGCCGCCATCGCGCTGATTTCAGGCGCCGGATTCATTTCAGCTTTTCCCGCGTTGGTTCTTTTTCTCATCCATATGATGTCGGTGCTGGCCATGTTCATCCTGGCACGCGCAGTTTTCAATCCGCCAGCTGGCGGATCAGACCACCGCGACACCATAGCGATCGTGACGCTTTTCCTTATCGGTCCGCTCTGGGCCCTGGCCTCGCCACAGGCGAAATTCGTCAGTGGCGGAGTCATCGGTAACACGATCGGCAATCTGCTCATCCCGCTGGCGATCCTTTTTTTCGTCCGGGCCTTCGCGGAAAAAAAATCCGCCCTACTGGCTTGGGCCTTGTTCATAAGCCTGGGAATGGCATACACGCATCACCTGAGCACGTTTGTGTTCATTTTCACCGCCTTTTTTGCGGTTGCCACATTTACTGTTCTCAATTTGAAAACCATCTTGTCGGATATCCGGGAATGGATAAGATTATTCCTTTCGCCTTCGGTGATAGCGGTTATCATTATGGGAATAATCTTCGTTTTTTTCCTATACATGCCGACTTATCTGAATTCGAAGGCCATCGACACGGCCGTAGGCGCGCCCAGCAAGGCGACCCGGACAGGACTGACGCTCACCCAGCTCAAGACGACCGCCGGTGAAGCCCGGTTCGCTTTCGCCATCGCCGGACTGCTGCTTTTGTTTTTTGCCAAGAAACTCGGCCGCTACAGCCAAGCTTTTCTGATCGGCTGGATCGGCGCACTGAACCTCATGTCGCTCAGGCCTGACTGGCTTTTCGTCGACATCCCTTCCAACCGCATCGCAAGCTATATCGTCTTTCCCACGGCCATCATCGCGGCTTATATGGTCGCCTATATATTTACGGCCTTCAGGAACCGCGACTACGTCGGCAAGAACTATCTCAGTCCGTTTTTCGTGATGCTGACTTTTTTTATTTTCATGATATTCATCGCCACCGAAGGTTTTTACGATGACGCCCAATCGCTCAATTCGGCCAGCAGCACAAAAGGGGCTTTGCAGACCTACCTCGCCTCCGGGTATCTGGCGGAGCGCTCGACCGCCGCGGATATAATCCTCAAGGACCACAACTACCTGGCCGGCGACACCTGGATCAAGCTTTTCTTCATGCGCGGCTACAACTACCCTTTGTCACGCGGATATTTCAAGCGCTATCAGGACGACACGGTTTCCCGCGAACAATGCACCAACCTGATGATATCCACTCCGAACACGTCCGAAGCCCAGCGGTGTTTCGACGGCACGCAGACCGACTTCCTCATGATCAACCCGAAAATGGACGGCGCGCAGTTCAACCGGTTGAAAAATTTCTGGCGGATATACTCATCGGACGATGTCGGGATCTTTTATAAGAAATCTTAAACGAAAAAATATGAGCAACAAGATCATCATCTATGCGACCCTCACCTTTCTCCTGGTCAGCTTCGTGTTCCTGTCGGCCGTTGAAATGAAGCAGGCCGATCCGAACACCAAGAACATCTGGATGCTCTATTTCATCGATCCCAAAAGCGCTTCACTGGATTTCATGATAGACAACCACAGCGCGCAGACCGATTTCCATTTTGAAATCCTGGCAGACAAGACAAGGGTTGGCGAAGGCGATATATCCATTCCCAACGGCGCGACCAAAACGGTTCCTATTACGATAAGCGACAGTGCCAACAAAAAAATCGTCATCGATGTGACAGCGGGAAACGCTAAAAAAGAGATTTATAAGAATTTTTGACAGGAAAAAACGGCTAGCCATGATTTCATGGACGTAACCGTTGTGGTGGATAACTGCGAGAGTGCTGCGGGTTTGAAATGTTGGCAAACCAGTCATTGACTGGCGGCGATGAGAACGTCGCTTGAATCAAGCTTATTCTTCAATGCAGGACCAACAGCTCTGCGCTTCCTTTTTACCCACAGCACTCTCTCAGGAATATTGAAAGTTTAGTTCATATATGTAACAATGTCAACAGATATAAACAAATAATTTGATATAATGCTTCAAACAAGCCTAGATATGACACAAGAAAAACCTAAAAAGAAAATATTACTGATCACCCGCCCCATCGCCCCACCCTGGGACGAAGCTTCGAAAAACTTCGCTTTCTATCTGGCCAAGGCATTGCCCGCGTTCAACTTCTTCCTGCTCACCAACGGATTTTTGCCGAACCTGCCCGCGCACATCCATCAGAAACCGATTTACACTTCAAACCATCTGAGCTATTTCCAAAAGATGCGCCTTTTGAAATTGGTCCGCATGCGCAACCATTTCGACATCATGCATTTCATGCTGACCCCCAGCAAGCTCAATGCTTTTTCTTTCAAGACGTTCGTGGCCAGAGGACACGCCAAGACCATTCAGACCGTCGCCACGCTCCGCGAAGACCTGCTCGAAGACAAGGATTTCAAGGAAGTCCTGTTTGCAGATATCATCATCACCTATTCCGACTACGCCAAAAACCGGCTGGCCGCCTTGGGTTTCCAGAATGTGGTCAGGATCTACCCGGGCATCGATCTGGAATACTACAAGCCTGCTCCGAAAGATCCAGCTGCGATGCGAGAACTCGGCATCTCCGCGGATGATTTCGTAGTGACGTATCCCGGGGAATATGTCCGGTTGGGCGCTACCGACGACATCGTAAACTTGATCATTTCATATGCCGAACAGTGGAAAAACAAGAAAGTGAAGTTTTGGTTCGCCTGCCGGCTGAAAAATGACAAGGATGCTATCGGAAAAAAAGAGGAGGTCGTGCAAAAATTGAAAGAAAACAATGTCTTGGACTTGGTCATTTTTACCGACATCTATCCTGACATGCAGCAGCTGTACAACCTGTCCGACGTGGTCATTTTCCCTGTGCAGAATATGATCGGCAAGTTCGATGTGCCGCTGGCCGCAATCGAGCCGATGGCTTGCGAAAAACCGGTCATCGTTTCCGACCTGCCCATCCTCAAAGAGTTCGCAAACGCGCAGAATTCTGTTACAATCCAAAGAGGCAATATCGCCCAACTC
>JBGQBV010000004.1:0-17554 GCA_041494985.1 Minisyncoccia bacterium | reverse complement strand
TGTAATTTATCCCCACCGTCTTGGTAGTTGCGATCGGCACCCGGACGATCGCGCCGAAATATTTCTTGTTCAGCTCATTTCCGAAATGCGGATTGTCAAAATTTATTCCGTCTGTGAACCACGCGCCGCTCGGAACATAGACCCTGAGATAAGTCAGATAGTCCCTGGTCATCCAGTCCTTCTGCTTGGCCGTGTGCTCATAGGTGATTTTCAGCTGCGCGCTCGGCAAGTCTTGGGAAAGATTGACGGTATAGTCCATGGATCTTTTCACATAGTAATCGCTTTTGAAAGATCCCAGGTTCGCGTCGATCGTCAGCAGATAATCCTTGCTCCATCTCTGGTCGACAAGGCCCGCCCAATTCGCAGCGCTAACAACTTTTTGCAAAGTCGCATCCTGGAAATACAGCTGAAGGTCCTTCTGCTGCAGGTCCTGGATCAGTATTTTTGCCAGATGGATCTTGCGCGCTGTGGAAAGCGTGAAAATCTTTTTTTCGATTTCCTTGGCCAGGTCGTTGATGACGGACTTCCTCTGGTCGCGGGCGATCCCCTGCTCGTCGAAAGCCTTTTCTACCTGGTATTCCAAAGATATGATGGCGTTCTCGCTGTCATAGGTTCCGGGATAGCCTGCAATCTGGATCGGTCCGGTCGCCTTGAGCATCGAAGTCAGGGTGTTGGCCGTGATTCCGATCACGCCGTCAAACTGCTCCTGGCCCTGTCCCAGATGGTAGAATTCCATGGCCTTTTGCGCGTTGACTGCAAAATCAGGCGAAAAATTGGAGTCGCGCAGTTTCCAAGAGGAGACGTGCAGCGTTTCTTTCAGCGGATATGGCGGTTCGACCGTGTTGGGTATGAGCACGTCGAAATTCGAAAGGTCGTGGGTCTCCATTGAAATTATGTTGCCGTCCTTGATCTTCACGATCGCGAACGCGCCGATGAATCCGCCGCCCGGTCTGATTTCCAGATTATTTTCCAATAGCAGCATGAAAGTTTTTTGCTGGCCGTCCTTTTTGAGGAAATAATCGCCGAGAGTGGCAATGGCCTGGTACTGTTTTTTTTGCATCGGATTTATCGGCAAAAGACTCATGATGTTCGCAGCGGTTTCGGAAACTCCCTGATGACGCGTGTTCCAATATAAATACCAGCCCGACAGGAATATTGCGGACATAAGCCAGAAAAAAAGCCAGAATTTCAGCGTGTATTTTTTGTTTGCGGCCATAGCGTTATGATTATTTTTTCTAGAGTTCTCCTCGCAGCAGCTTGTTCAGGCGCTCCTTCAGCTGCTCGGCGGTCGGTTCCGGATGGATCGTCGGTTTTTTCTCTTCGACCAATATGTCATCATTTTGCTTTTCCACGTCTGGGCGGGCATCTTCGGGTTCGGACTGATGAAGGAAATCACCGCCGGCAATCGGGAGATTGTCAGGTGCGCCGGCCCGGGGCGTTTGGGGCATTTCCGGGAAGTTCGGATATTTGTCAGGCTCGATCATCTTGGTCAATTTTTTCATTTCCTGGATCTGCGGCGTGATTTCTGCAACCAGGCTTTTTGCCTGAGGCCGGAAAGGGGCTTCCGCCTGTTCCGCTGCATAGAGTTCTTCCAATGATTCTATTTTTTTAGCAGAGGGCATCCGGCTTCCTTTTTTGAAATCAAAAAAACTTTTTTCCTCTGCGCTGCAGTCGGTTTTGAGCAGCGCTTGTTTGTTTCTGAGCATGACATATTGCAGGAAAAAAGCTATCAAAAATCCCAAGACTATGCTCAGCGGCGCGGTCCAATACCAAAGCGCGACAGCGGTCCGGGAAATCGGCCCGTCGACTATGCGCAAATCCACGTCGTTTTTGATGTCATAGTACGCTGCGGTCACGTCAAAAAGATTCCGGACGGTTTTTTGCGCCAACAGGTCGGCATCCGCGGCCTGTCCGGCCGTGATGGAGATTTTCAATATGGATGAATTTTCTCCGACGCGTGTGACGGAAAGCATGCTGTTCCAGGTTTTTTTCCTCCGGTCCTGGTTCTGAGTCGCCGCGACATCGCGCACGTCCTTGTTATATTTCAGCAGGCGGTCATAGAATGCGAGCGTGCGCGGAAATTCAAGGATGTTGGCGATGATCTGCGGCTGCTGCCCCGCCGCGATTTCTGATTTCGCGCTGACAAGGATTGTGATGCTCGAGGTGTATGTCTTCAGCGCGTCCACAAACATCAGGAAAAATGTGATTGACAATATGGCGCCCACGATGAAAACCTGCACCGAAAGGCGTATTTTATTCAGATCCATATTTTGTGGTTGATCGTGCATTTTCATAAAAATATTTCCTTATTGTCTTTCCGCGGCCGCCTTGCTATAGACATCGATTGTTTTTTTCACGATGGAATCCCAGCCGAATTCCTGGCGGATCCTTTGCTTGGCCAACCTGCCGATTTTTTCCACTTCTTCCGGCCGGTTCAGGAGATAGGCCAGCTTGTCGCGCAGATCGATCACCGACTTGGATGCGAAGGTGAACCCGGCTCCCCTTACCGCTTCGAAATTTTCTCTCAGGTCGCTCACCAAAGGCGTCAAGCCGTAGCCCATGGCTTTCAGCAGTGAAAGCGACAAGCCTTGCGATTCCGAAGGCTGCACAAACATATACGCATGGGAAAAAAGTTGCTGCATTGCGGCGCCTGCCTGGGCCCCGGTAAAGATGATGTTGTCGCGCCCCTCACTGATCGTATGCAGATATTTCACATAGTCATCAGCGCGGGATCCTTCGCCGATGATCACCAGTTTGAAATTGTTCGGGGTTTTGGCTGCGTCTTCGAGCTGCTTGAAAGCTTCGATGAGATAGTGCACGCCGTTGCGTTTGGACAGCTGTCCGGAAAAAATGGCATATTTCTTTTCCCGCAGGCCCCACCTCGAGATGGTGCTGCGTTGGCTCGAGCGGCGTGCCAGAAAAGCCGGATTTTTTTGCAGGCTGCATTGCAGCTCATCCAGTGAAACCATCAAGGTGCTCGGGGAGAATATCTTTGCCATCCAGGTCAGAAAAATCATTTGTTTCGATTCATAATGTATGACGTCGTAATTCCCGAACAAAACATGCAGGCTCACGAAAAAATTGTGGTTGATGAGTTTTGGCGCGCGCACAACATGCACGCCTCGATATGTCTTTGATTTCTTCATTTTTTTGGCGCAGGTGCTGCAGACATACACAAAAACGCTTTGGCCCGCCTCGGCCATCCGCACGGCAATTTCCCTGACATTTTTTTCAATGCCGCCTGATTTCGCCGGTATTTCTTTTTGTCCGATGAATGCGATTTTCATAGATTTCAGTCTCTCCAAAACAGGTCTCTTTATGGGAATACAAGCACAACACCTGGAACATTTCCTTCACATATATGACATATGAATTTAACAAATAAGGACGCCTTTGTCAAGGCCGCGCTTAATAGCAAAAAGTAACATTTTTAGTGGCAACCCAGCACTAACTTTGCACCGCGCCAAAGGCGCAAAAAAACAAGATATATCTTACGTTTTATTTATATAGATAATAAAAGTTTATTATTAAAAAACAATCCCAAAAGGTGCAAAGTTGGTGCTGGGCAAACAAAAAACAGCGTTTACGTTGAAGCGCTGATTGTAACCTTTGATAAGGTTTTGTTCTCTCTGTAAATATACTTTCCATGCTATCGCGTGGATCGTATCTTTGGACTGCTATCGCAGTACCGCTCAGAAACTTCTATCGAAGTGTTCTGAGATATCAAACTGTTATAGCGGTCTGATGTTAAGGCTTGAAAAAAAGGAGTGGGAGTCTGGATGATGTTCGTCCAGACTCCCGTCCGATCAGCTGATCTTATGGAAGGAAATTTCCTTCGTTCTGATCAAATGCTGGAGGAGCTCTTTTTGGAGCTTGTACTCGGGAGAATCAAAATCCCCCCTGAAATACTTTTCCATCGTTCTCCGGAAGTTGGTTTTTGCTGTTCCCCGATTTGATTCGGGAGTCCGTTCATAAGTGAGCGGATTGCCATCCATATTCTTGGGAACGTGGATGGTTTCGTACCAGCAACCTTCGGAAGGAGTGTACTTTACGCGGAATCCCGTAGTGTCGACTTCGAAAGTCGTCGCTTCGCTCATCCGTTCAGCTGTTTTGCCCGGAACCTCACCAACCTCACTTATGATTTGGTCCCTGGCTTGCTCGACAGCCTTGGTCACCTGCTTTACCGCGGTCGCAAGGGACGTTGTCTGCCTCTGGCTGCGTCGGTAGAAAATTACTATCACACCGACGATGACCAAAAGGCCACAAATCCCGTACGTGTTATAGCGCGCCTGCCTCCTGAGTTTTGTACTCGCGTCTGTTATGGCGCTAGTGTTTTTCTCAGCGGCGGCCGTTAGCGCCTGCACGCTCCCTGCGAGCTTAGTGATGGCGCCCTTTTTGCCGGTCAGTTTCTGATTGAGGTTTTTGACCTCTCTGGAAACTTTGCCGGCGGCCGTGTCCACCTCAGCTTTCGATGCCGGAGGCGAGTACTGCTCGCCGGTGGGAACGACTTGTTCCTCGCCGGTGGTCGTGAAGGCTTGCGCCGTCATCGGCACCGTGAGCAGTAAAGAAAACAGCAGAAGCATGATTACTGTGAACATCCTTTTCATAACATCCTCCCGAAAGGGTTGTGGGCGGGCTTCTTGCGAAACCCGCCCGGATTGTTGTGATCAGCGAGAGAATCCTGAAGGGATCCGCTCGAGCTTTTTTGCATTGGCAAAAGACATTGCTGCCCCTTGCCCCTGCAAAATGTTGATGCAGCCTGCCCAGTTATAGTAAACCTGGGCGATGACCTGGTTCGCTTCCGCCTGATGGGCACGGATGTCGTGACCGTTCAGGTAGTTGCGCTCGGCCACCCCGTAATGGTAAATGGCTTTCTGGAGATGCACCCTGTCGCCCGTACAGACGTACAAGTCGATGTAATGATCTCCCAGTGATTGCCGGAGCGTCAGGTTGTTGTAGCAGTAGCGGGTGCATTTCTGCACCTCCTGCTCCAAGTCCCTGATCTCCTGCCAGAGCTTGCCTGTGTCGCAGAGCGGCTCAGGTTTTGTCTCCGGCTTTACCACTGCGGGTGCTTCCGGAGTCTGTGCCGGCGCAGTTTTCACTTCTGCCGGTACTTTCGGTGCAGGTTTTCCAGGCGGAATCACTAGGCCGACGTTCATGCATTTGACCTTGAAGGTCGCCTTCTCGTCGACATATGTTTTTATCTTTCCCACCTGTCCACCGGCTGCGACTACGCCTCCTTTGGTTCCGTTGCTGAAGACTGTGCTTGTCGCACCGCCCAAGGAAACGGAATTTCCGTCTGAAACTCCGACGTAGTTCGTCGTGGCCAGAATCGCATAGCGATCTGACCCGTGCTCAAGACACCTGCTGGCTGCTTCGCCAATCAATGCCTCGTCGGGCAAATTGGGCTTTCCACTGACAGTAAAGGAATAAATAAGATCATCTCCCGGATTCACTTCGTAATCCGGCCAGTACTGCATCATGGAGATAGCCGTCGGCTTTACCGAAAGAGCCGGACTTACTTCTGTCCATTCAACATCCAGTTTCGAGAAGAAACCAGTTCTTCGCATCCTGTTCACCTTATCAGTGCTCAGGTTTGCGTTTACTGCTGAATAGTACAGCGCCCAGTCTTTGCTCAGAATTGCCTGTCCGGGATTCACAAAGTTCGTCCCGTATTGCAGATTCATGAGCTGCGTGGGAGTCTTCATTGTCTGATTCTGCCTCTGATTCTGTTCTTGGGTCTGGTCAGAATTCGCGGCTGCATTGTTGTTGTTCGTGTTGGTGTTGTTATTATCCACACCGACATTCACGTCAACATCCGCAGACGCGAAGCTTGCTGACAGCAAAGTCAGCAATGCTGCTATTGCGATAATCTTTTTCTTCATGATATCCTCCTTCGAAAAGTTTGATTTCCAATTTTTTTCCGCCTTATGCGGTTATTCTATTGTTAAGTTGCAGCTATATTTTCACGATCCTTGTCCCGCAAAACGGGACGAGAATCGATTTAAACATAGTTTTATCAGAAACATTCAATTGTAGCAAAAAATCAGTCTTTTGTCAATGGTAGCCAGGCTTTAGGCTTAGCTGGGGCAAAAACAAGGCTGACTATTTTGCTAGGTCAGCCTTGATGATGATGCGTCTCAGATTGGTCCCGATCGGCCAACAGGTGGACAGCGTCAGGACCGGAGTGTCGCCGGCAGCAAAAACTTTCGGGTCGTCGGCGGTCGTGATGAACTTGTCGCTGACCGTGTAGGCATAGGTGATGACCCGGCCGTTCTGCTGGGCGGTTCTGATCGTGACAGTGTCACCTTTCTGCAAGTCGTTCAGGTTCTCGAAGATATGGTTGTAGTTGCCTTTCGCCCAGACGTAGTTGCTCGAATGTCCGGAGATGATCATGTTGCCGGCTTGTCCGGGAGAGGCTGTTTTGGAAAAGTGCGACAGGCCGTTTTCGAGATCGGCAAGCATGTCGCTTTCTTTCTCGCTTTTTGACCAGATCATCGGAGCATCCACATTGATCCTTGAAATCGCAACGTCCACGACCGGCTTGGTGTCCCCGGGCGCATCCGGGTCATAGCCGTTGATGATTTCCTGCTTATCGGAATAACCGTCGTCGTCCGTGTCAGCTTTGATCGGATTTGTCCCGTAGACGTATTCCAGATAGTTCGGCAAGCCGTCTTTGTCCGGGTCGGAATCCAGTCCTTTGTTTCTTTCGTATAGCACGTATCTTTTCGCCCAATCATCATAGCTTTCCATGGAAACGACGGTTGAGCCGATCCTATTGTTCAGTTCGGTTCCCAGGTCAGGTGTGATTATGGGGCTGCTGACTGAAACTTTTTTCGCCTCGGGATTAAGATCCAGATTCACAAGATAGAAGGCGGCGAAAAAGATCACCACGAAAAGGACGAAAAACAGCGTAATCGTCCGGAGATGGCTTTTGATTTTGGAAAAAATTCCAAGCATCTTTTTGTGGTTAGGGATTTATTGCTTGATGAAATTTAGCGAGCGGAATATTTTTTCACTCCGAAAGCTGCGGCCACTGAGGCCAAGGCGGCAATCGCAATCAGACCGGCAGTGTCAGTTCCTGTTTTTGGCAATCTTTTGCCGTTCTGCTCATGTTTGCGGTTTCCGTTGCTGTCTTTATCGACATCAACATTGACACGTGATCTGGATGTCTGCGTCTGATTCGTCGTGTTGGTCGCCGAGCTTGATTGCGACTGGCTCTGGCTCTGATCCTGACTTCCGGAACCCTGGCTCTGGCTTTGAGACTGGCTTTGGTTCGCGTTGGCGGTCGCCGTGTTGTTGTTGACATTGGTGTTCGTGTTGTCCACATCGACGTTGACATCGGCCAAAACGGCCGAGGCGAAAACGGCTGACAGGACTAGGCTGGCTGCTGCGATGGAAACTTTCATTGTGCGGCTGACATTTTTCTTGTTCATATGTTTATTAAAATTATTTATTAATGCTTAACTTATTATTACAATTTGTGCTATTTTATTTGTCTATATATTTCAAGCTTTCCCTGTATTCCTCGTCGCTCATGAAATTGCCGGCGATCTCCATGCGGCTGTGTGTGCCGGGATGCATGGACATTCTCGGCTGGGAAAAAATTTCTTTTTTCCTCCGGTCTTCCCTCAGGACTATCCAGAGCGCGCCCAACAGGATTCCTAGGATGAAACCTGCGATCGCTGTCCCAACGATGTTCGCAATGGTCGGATTTTTTTCCACCATCGGACCAGACAGGACTCTTATCGCGACATTGTGCCCTTCTCCTAAAAACAAATTGTTTTTTGTCACCAGGACGTCACTGATGGCGCTGGAGATTGCCAGTGCCTGGCTCTGGTCATTGTTTAAAATTCTGACACTGAAGGTTGCTGAGTCTGAATCCTGGCTCATCTTTACGATCCAGCTCCACTCTCCCAATCTTTCTTTTTTGTTGAATGGCAGAAATTCAGAACTCACTTTGCCTGTTTTCAAAACTTCATTGAGGAACAGTTCGCTGCGGATGCTTTCTTTCAGAACCTTTGCTGTGTATTCCGCGGACTTGGAAAGCGTGCGGAAATCCTGGTTTACGCCCTGATTCTGCACGATAAGATAGTCCGTGCTGGCTTTAAAGTTCTTGTCTCTGATGACAAGGGTCAGAAAAGACAAAGCCGCGATTAAAAGTCCGAACAGGACGATTCCTGTGATTTTTTGCTTCAGTAAAGGCATGATCTGGCCGTATTTCATATGGATCGATATATTAAAATTTGACTAGATATATTAGTACGAAATGAGATTTTTGTCAACCCCCACACTTAGTTGCCACTGTTTTTTTATTTTCTGCCTACGGCACCGCGCCAATCTTTGGTTGTGTTATAAAAAACAAAAGGCGGAGCGCATGATTCATGCGTCCGCCAGGCGGTGCTTAGCTTTCCTCGGAAAGAGAACAGGCTGTCTCCATGTTGCTCCCAGCAGAAACCATCGGTTCAGTTTCAGGGAGAGTCTTCGATTTTTTGCTGGTAAGTTCCTTGATGTCGGGATACCAGAGCCAGATCAATGCGGCAGTGCCTCCGACTATCAAAAAAACCAGTGTTGCGACTATGTACGGAAAATCCCGGCAGATATCCAGATAGTCGTGAAAATATTTCTGGATGGATGTGATGAACATGGCGTGCTCCTTTCCATTTGATTTTTTTAAGAACTTTACATGTTTAGCATCGAAAAGTTGTTTTGTCAATGTTTTCTTCATGAAAAGACCTCGCGTGAAGCAAGGTCTTGAAAGGGACGATATGGTTTGCGGGTGGTTTATAACTGTACCGGGATCTTTATTTCCTGTCCGCCCCGGTCGACCGTAAGTTCGACGGAGTCCCCTTTCTTGTATTGGTTGATGAGATTTGAAAGCGGGTTGTCCAGATTGACGTCCTGGTTGTTCACGGAAATGACGATGTCATTGATCCGCAGTCCCGCCGCCTCTGCCGGTGATCCGGAAATGATCGCCAGGCTCTGTAAGCCTCTCGGAGAATAGATCAAGGCGCCGCGGTCGCGACCCAGATTATTGGTGATGGCGTATTCCTTGGAAATTGAGATATAGTACGCTCCCAAAAACGGGCGCGTGGCATTTCCGTTCGGCAGCGCCGAGTTGATGGAACCGCGCACGACGTTCGCAGGAATCTGGAAATACTGGTCCTGGCCGTCGATCGTGAGCATGCCGATGATGCCGATAAGGTCGCCGCTGTAGCCGATCACCGGGCCGCCGATATATTCCTTTTGGTCTTTGAAATCATCTTCAAAGACGCCCTCGAGTTTTTCTGAGGAAGCGACTGTCTTGCCAGCCAGATTGAACGTCTTGTCAATATTGCTCAGCAGCCCTGCTTCATAGCGGTTCTGGTATTCGCCGAAGGAATTGCCGATAGCTACCAATTTCTTGCCTGGATGGGCATCAGCTGAATTTGCGAAAGAAATCGCGGTAAGGTTCGGCGCATCGATCTTGAGAAAAGCCAGGTCGGAAAATTCATCGATGCCCAGCAGCTGCGCTTCGTAGTAGTTTCCGTTGAAAAGGAACGCCTGATAGGTGGCGCCTTTTTCGATGATCGCTCCGCGGTAAGTCGCGATCAGTCCGTCGCTCGTCACGATGACGCCGGTTCCGCTTTGGGCCACGTTTTTTACCGTCTTGGTCAGCGGGTCTTTCTGGGTGGTGATGGAGACGACGTTTACGACGGCATTGGAGGCTTGTGAAGCGATTTCATTGATGGAATCGTCCTCCTTGATCGTCACCTGCTCGGTCTTGTTGATGACAGTCACATTTTCCGCCGCCCGTTCGAGGAACTTTATGCGGGACAGATATTTGTTCGTGCGGATGAACGGAAGCACTTGCTGGTCAAAATACACGCCGCCGACGCCGCCAATGAAAAAAACCAGCAGCACGATCGCTATTCCCTTGGCAATTTTCTTCAGGTTGTTCGGATTTACATTCATTGGGGTAATTTAGACCGCCGGCAGCCATCTGGCGCTGTAGAGCACCAAGGTGACCAGGAGTCCGAAAAAGATCATATTCGCAACCACGCGTCTTTTGGACAATTCGTCAAGGAAATGGCAGGTGGCCAGATCCCAGAACACATAGTAAAAAATAAGGGTAATAACCCCGGTTGTCAAGTATCCGAACGGCCAAAAATTCAGAATCCACACTATTTCCGCCATGACGAGCCCCAGTATGAGGCTATAATTAAGCACGTTGTTCTTATTGTCGTTGATGAGCCAGAAATGCTGGAAACTGACCAATATCGTGACTGCCATCTCTGCGAGTATCAGTGCCCAGAGCGGGATATCGAAATTGAGATAGATGCCATATGACGCGGCGTAGAAAAGAAAGATCGTGGCGACGGATCCGGCGGCGATGATGCCGCGCGCGGTCTGGTCCTTGTAATAGAGATTTAATCTGTAGAGCGAGATGTGGACAAAATAATATGCGATGGCGGCCAGCGCCATGAGGACATATTGCTGCTTGGATGATTGGACGAAATATAGCAAGCCCCAGGTCGACAGCGCGAACAGCACCGGCATCGGTGTCATGCTGGTGCGGCGACTCACGCGTTTGGCTATCTGATAGAAATATGTGAGCAGGATGAAAACCAAGAACATCCCGAGCCAGAATCCACCCGAAGAAGATGAGATGTAATTGCCGAAAAAATCAGAAGAAACGAACTCGGCGACGAAGAAGAAGATCATGCTGTACAGGAATATCTGTATATGGAAAAACATAGAAATAAGTTCACAAATGAATTATCTGGACGCTTCTCTCCTGCATCATTTTCGCACTTTGCAGCCGGTCTGTCAAAAAATATCCCGCAAGTCTGTTGAATCCGTATTTTTAGCGTAAAAACCGCTTATTCAGCGGCTTTTATGGGATATGAATATTGGAAATGTCAGGCTATTTCTTGAAAACAATCTTGCCGTTTTCCAGCTTCACATTGACAGTGTCCCCCTCGATGATTTTCTTCTCGATGATTTCCAACGCCAGTTCATCCAAAATCTCATTCTGGATGATGCGTTTGAGAGGGCGGGCGCCATAAATCGGGTCATAGCCTTTTTGCGTGAGATATTCCTTCACCTCGGTGGAAACTTTGAGCCGGATGTTCTTTTTGTTCAGCCGCTGCGACACCAGATCCAGCTGCAGATCGACGATCTGCTGCAGGATTTTCTTGTCCAGCGGATGGAAGATGATGATGTCATCGATCCGGTTCAGGAATTCCGGCTTGAATTGTTCCCTGAGGCTGGCCTGGACCTTCGCGCGCATATCATTTTCGCTGACCACATCCTCCTTGCGTTCACTTTGGAATCCAAAGGACTGCATCTTGAAAATTATGTCGCTGCCGACATTCGATGTCATGATGATGACGGTATTTTTGAAATTGACTGTCCGTCCCTTGGCGTCGGTCAGGCGCCCGTCTTCCAGGATCTGCAGCAGGATGTTGAAAACTTGCGGATTGGCTTTTTCGATCTCGTCGAACAGGACGACGCTGTATGGCCTCCGCCGGATGATTTCTGTCAGCTGTCCGCCTTCTTCATAGCCGACATAGCCTGGCGGCGAACCGATCATTTTGGCTGTAGAATGAGATTCCATATATTCGCTCATATCCAGCCGGATCAGGGATTTTGGATCATTAAACAGGAACTCCGCCAAAGTTTTGGCCAATTCTGTTTTTCCGACACCGGTGGGTCCCAGAAAAATGAATGACCCGATCGGACGGTTCTCTTCGGCTATTTCCGCCCGGGTGCGTCGGATCGCATTCGAGACAGCCTTGATCGCTTCGTCCTGGCCGATGACTTTCTTTCCCAAATCCTCCTCCATGCGGGCAAGTTTTTCCAGTTCGCCTTGCAGCATTTTGGAAACCGGCACGCCGGTCCAGCGTGAAACGACGCGCGCGATGTCTTCCACTGTCACCTCTTCCTTGAGGATGGAACTTTCCTTCTGAATCTTGTTCAATTTTTTTTCTTCGTCCTTGATCTTTTTTTCCAGCAGCGGGATCTTTCCGTAGCGGATTTCCGCGACCTTGTCCAATTCACCCTTGCGTTCCGCCTGTTCCGCTTCGGATTTGAGCTTGTCGATGTCCTTCTTGTGCTGCCGGCTTGCCGTAATCAGGTCCTTTTCGGTTTTCCATTGCAGCGTCAAACTGTTGGATTTTTCCTTGAGCTGCGCCAGCTGCTTGTTTATTTGCAGGATTTTTTTGCGCGAATCGCCCGCCTTGTCCCGCTGGATCGCTTTTTTCTCGATTTCCAACTGGCGGATCTTCCTTTCCATCTGGTCGATTTCGATCGGCATGGAATCTATCTGCATGCGCAGCGCCGAGGCGGCCTCATCGATAAGATCCACCGCCTTGTCCGGCAAAAAGCGGTCGGTGATGTAGCGCGAAGACAAGTTGACTGCGGCTTGGACGGCATCGTCGGTGATTTTCACACCGTGATGCAATTCGTAGCGTTCCTTGATGCCACGCAAGATTGCGACGGAATCCTGGATTGACGGTTCATTTACCATGATAGGCTGGAAACGCCTTTCTAGAGCGGCATCCTTCTCGATGTATCTTTGATATTCTTTGGTGGTCGTGGCTCCGATCGTCCTCAGTTTTCCCCGGGCCAGGGCGGGTTTGAGCATATTGGAAGCGTCCAGCGACCCTTCAGTGGCTCCGGCGCCGACCAATGTGTGCAATTCATCGATGAAAACGATGTATTTTCCCGCAGCATGTTCGGTTTCTTTGAGGATCGCCTTCAACCGGTCTTCGAATTCGCCGCGGAATTTCGCGCCGGCCAGCAGCGAACCCAGATCCAGCGAGATCAATTCCTTGTCCTTCAATGTTTCTGGGACGTCGCCCGACGCGATCCTTTGCGCCAAGCCTTCGACAACCGCGGTTTTGCCCGTGCCGGCTTCCCCGATCAGCACCGGATTGTTTTTGGTGCGGCGGCTTAGGACCTGCATGACTCGGCGGATCTCTTCGTCGCGCCCGATGACCGGATCTAGTTTGTCTTGGCGCGCCAGGCTGGTCAGATTGATGGTATATTTATCAATGACTTGGAATTTGCCTTCCGGTTCGGGAGAATCGACGCGCTGCGCCCCGCGCAGTTCGGAAAGGATCAGCAGCACTGAATCATAGTCCACCCCGCTCTCCTTGAAAACTTTTTTGGCAGGAGAATTGACCGAGAGCAAGGCCAACAGCAGATGTTCCGTGGAAACGAAATCATCCCCGATATGGTCCATTTCTTTTTCCGCCTGATCCAGGATCTGTACCAATGTCGGCGTGATGAATATCTGACCCAATATCCCGCTGGCCACTTGCGGGTATTTTTTCGCTTCCTGGATGGTCTCGTTCTTGATCTTTTCCATATCCACCCCTATTTTCCTGAGGATGGTCGGCACAATGGAGCCTTCCTGTGTGATCAGGCCGTGAAACAGATGGAAAACATCCACTTGCTGTTGGCCAAGCGAAAGAGCCAGCTCTTGCGATTTGCGCAGGACTTCCTGGCTTTTCATTGTAAATTTATTGATGTCCATAATTAAAAAGTATAGCGTATAAGGTATAAGAAATCAACCTGTTTGAATAGGGATGTTTTTCAGACATTGCTCTCCTGCAGTGTCGCCTGGACGTCCTTGGTCTGGCCCTTGTGCCAGACTTTCAACGTGAGCGTGTCACCCACGTTATATCTCGCGATGATGTCGCCCAGCTGGTTGTCGGCGGTTATTTTCTGCCCGTTCACTTCCAGGATGATGTCGTTCTCGACTATGCCGGCCTTGTCAGCGGGAGATCCGGGAATCACGGCCAGATCCGTCATCTGGCTGCCGCGTTGTACCAAAACCCCGTAATCAAAAGGCAGTTTGGCTTGTTTCTGGATGTTTGCGTCAATGGCGATATACCGCACACCCAGGAACGGAATGGAAATTTTCGGGCCTCCCTTGGCCTGGTCGATGATCCTCTTGGCTTGGTTTATCGGTAAGGCAAATCCGACATTTTGGGCGCCTTGTGCCATAGCCACGTTTATGCCGATGACATTTCCCTCAATGTCGATCAGCGGGCCGCCGGAATTTCCAGGGTTGATGGCAGCGTCTGTCTGGATGATGTTGGTCAGTCTTTCCGATGGTCCGAAACCGAATCCGGCATCGACATTCCTGCCTAGTCCGGAAACGATGCCGCGGCTGACGGAATTAGTGAATTCTCCCAAGGAGTTGCCGATCGCAATTATGGTCTGTCCGATCTTGAGCGAATCAGAATTGCCCAGCGGCAAGATCGGAAAATTGGTTCCATCCACTTTGATCACTGCGACGTCGCGGGCAGGATCCTGTGCCAGCACGGTCGCCGGATATTGCTTGTTGTCATTGGTGACGACCATGTAGCTCGCTTGCGGATCATCAACGACGTGTTTGTTGGTCAGGATGAAACCGTCAGAAGTTATGAAAAATCCGCTGCCGCCCCCGATTTGCTGCTGGGTGACGCTCCCTTGTCCGCTTTGCGGATCCTGTTGCAGAAGCGGTGCGCCAAAAGGTCCGAACAGGTTGCTGGAAGACGGCGTGGCAGGCACGTTCTTGGAAATGATGATGCTCACGACAGCCGGAGAAGACTTGTCGACGACATCGATGACCGCCGAATCCTCGACGATGACCTGCTGCTTATTGACCTGCACGAAGGCATTTTTCACCGCCAAGCCCGGGAAGTATTGGCGGATCCGTTGGGTGATCCTGGGCAAAAAAATGCTGGCGGCGCCGCCGGACAGGAAGCCGAAAAGCGCGCCGAACAAAGACGACAAAACGATGGTCGAGACGATGATCCCGGCTAAAAAGGTCCTTGTCAGGCGGCCATATGTTTTTTGGGAAGAAAGTTTCTCCTTGCTTGTTTCCGCAAGCGGATCCTTTTCAGGAATCGGAGTGGTCGTGTCTTCTGATCGTATATCATTCATAAGCTTCTTAGGGCTTGGGATCAACTGCAAACGCGCAGCTGTTTCCTTGCCTGCTTACTGATAATATACACTGAAGAGTTCCTTATTATTCCAAAGAAATCGCGCCAACTGGGCAGCTATCAACCGTTTCCTGGCAATCACAATCTCCGCAGTCCTCGCTGATCACATGTGACTTCCCGCCTTCCAATTTGAAGACGTTCGGGCAAAGGGATTCGCAGGTTCCGCATCCGATGCACAAGTCATGATTTACGACTGGTTTTGACATATGTTTGTTTTTTAAAAATTATCTGATTATTGATTATTACCTTGTTCATTATCGCATGATCCGGTCATAACATCAATGATGCGTCTCCGGCGGTGTTTGACCGCGCGTCTTTCTCGAATGTCCGCATTTCCTGGCTGCGGAAATCCACCGAGCCGACAGAGGAGTTCCAGGTGAATTCGGCCAGGGGAATCATCACGCGCATCTGCTTCTTTTGGTTTTGCAGCCAGTCGGCAAAGGTGTTTTTTGCCACGAAGATCTGCCTGATCTGCAATACGTCTTCGCCGTTCTCTTTCTTTCTGTTCTCGATGTCCACGATATGGAAACCGATCGAACTTTCGATGATGCTGTTTTTCTCCGGCGCTTTCGCGCCGAACAGCGCGTCCTGGAGTTCAGCCACGACCTGGTTCTTCCTGACCCAGCCAAGTTCCCCCTTATTGTCTTTTGATGACCCTTCGGAAAATTCGTTGACCACCTGAGCGAAATCTTTTCCGCTGACAAGCTCTTTCTGAGCCTGCTCGATCTTCGCCTTCGCTGCCGAATTGTCCATGTTCTGTCCGGCCACATATCGGGCCAGGGCATCCTTGTATGCGCTCGGCAAGATCACACGCTGCTTGAAATCATCCAAGCTCCATCCGTAGGAATCCAACAGGTTGCTCTTCACGTCATTGGCGCTGCCATACATGGCGAGTTGTTGCGCGACCGCCTTGTCTATGTCTGCTTGCGAGATGGAGATCCCGCGATCCTTGGCCAGCAGTTCGATGATCCTGTCTTCGACCAGCTTGTCGAGAATCTCCCGCTCCTTTATCTCCAGCCGCTTCTGTCCGTCCGGCGTGGTGAAATCGACGCGCAGGCCGGCTTTGGACAGATCCTGCGTCTGATAGAATTTCTCGATCGAAGCCATGTCCTTTTGCACGTCGTTCAGATAGACGACATGGGTGTAACCGACGATGGCGGCGGGATAAGGGATGATTTTCGACATTGCTGCCGCAATTTTTTCCCCGACCGCCGTCCGCGTGCCATAAGCCAGGATGCTGCCGATGCCGATGACCGTCACAATGACGATGAGGACGGAGTATATCAATGTCGACAGTTTGATTCTCTTTTCCATATCCGGATTATTGTTATCCATATTTGTGTTTTTTAAATTATTTTTTTTCTTAGTCGTATTTAAAGAAAATATCCCACCATTTGGCGTAGTTCGGAGCATCCTGATCGGCTTGGGGAACTGCATCCGTATTTTCCGCTGCTGGCGCCTGCACAGCATTGCCTTGGTTCACTATGACGACGTTCTCATCCGGTTTTTGCAGATTCATCCGGTCTTTGGACACTTTTTCGACAAACTGCGCCGTGCTGTAGTAGTCCAGCTGTTTTTGGATGGTGCTGTTCTCATTCTGGATGCTCTGCGCCTGCTGCTTGAGCCCTTCCACCTCCTTTTCGATCGTCCGGCTGCGGTAGGCTTCCTGCACCGCTCTGACGGAAATGACGATCGCAATAATGATGCCGGCAATAAAAAAAATTATGGCAAATGAGAATTTCTTTTTCATCCAGCAGTAGAAATTCGAATGGCCTTTGGCCAAAAGAACCCCGTTTTATCTGATACATCCTAACTATTTTATTTATATACAACCCGACAAAAAGCAATGATTTTATTTTCTAATTTTCACTGCTGGATTCATCCCATCTTAGCGTCCGATAAAAAGCGAGGACAAGGAAAAACCGATCATGGAGATGATTCCTAAAATGGTGATGATGACCCAGATCACATGCATCCGCCGTCTTCTTTTGCCGTGGTTGTGCTGATGACTCATACAATAAAGTATAGCTAAAAATCAAAACAAAATCAACAGTTTCACCTCAAAATAGCTTCCATAAGTTCAGGGAATTCTTCCGTTTCCATATCGTCCATAGTATAGTGTCCTCTACCCTCAAGCTCGATGATTTTTCCGTCTAAAATTTCATGGAAAAGCTGAAGGCTCTTTTTTCCGTCCTCTTCCTCATCGTCAGCTGTAAACATTACAATTTCTCCCAAGCGCTCTTTTAATGTCTTATCAATCGGATATGTATAAAAATCTGTATCAGATCCATCTTTGCGGAATGGAATTTTCCAAGGCGCCACTAAAATAAGTTTTCTTATTTTTTTCTTAGATTCGCTCAGCCAGCGTACCAAAAAAGCGCATCCGCAACTGTGTCCGATTAAAATAGTATTTTCTGAAACTTCATATTTTTCAAATTCTTTCTTAAATTTCTCATAATCCGGCGCCCATGGCTCTGGCATTAAAGGAATTTCTGTTTTGATTTCTCGCGAAACCAGCTGTCTTTTTGTCCAAGGCATCCAATGCTTGGCATAGTTCCTTGTTTCCGGGTTCATAG
>JBGQBV010000003.1:0-18370 GCA_041494985.1 Minisyncoccia bacterium | reverse complement strand
ATGACCGCCTGCATCTGCTGGCGGCTGGCGGCTATTTCCGCTTCGCGCTTCTGTCGGAGCTGCGCCTGCTCGGCCAGTCTCTGCTGGTTTTGCCTTTCCTCTTCCTGCTGCCGTTCCTCTTCGATTTTCAATCGGTGTTCTTTCTCTAGGGAGATTTGCTGCTCGCGCTCCATATCTTCGAGAGCTTGCAATCCTTGGACTTTCAGCTCCTGGGCTCTCAGCTCCTGCTCGCGTTTCTTTTCTTCGGCGGCCAGCTGCTTCTGTTTTTCTTTTTCAGTGCGGATGATTTCGCGTTTTTTCGCGAGCTGTTTCCGCCAGAGGGAAAATCTCCGCCGCATCTCGTTTTTCGAGGAATACCAGACCTGGGCGATTTTTTCCTTGGTGATGTCCCAATAGATGTTCGCCTGTCCGCTTTCGCCTGCTTCATTCGTTTCTCCCTGGACATATATATGGCCGGTTTTTTCATCGGTATATTCAGCCTCGCTTTCTTGGTCGGCGGCAGCGATTTCGTCGTCGCCAGGCTCTGTTTGTGCGGATTTGGCGGCTGGCTGCGCCTTGGCGAAGGCTTTTTCGCTGAAGACATTGACGGCCACGGCCGATTTTTTCTTTGAAGCGGTTATCTTCGTTTCTTTGACAGATTTTGTTTCTTTCATTTCCACCACCACGGAAGCGATCATCTCCAGCTGGTTTGACAGGGCTGTTTTCAAAAACTGGACGAATTTGTCGCTCTCAAAGCGCTGGAAATTTTTCCTGAGGTCGGTGATGGAAAGGATCTGGAAGATATCTTCCGAAGTGATGAGGATCCGGTCGCCCT
This sequence comes from Minisyncoccia bacterium, assembly GCA_041494985.1. Taxonomy (GTDB): domain Bacteria; phylum Patescibacteriota; class Minisyncoccia; order Moranbacterales; family GWC2-37-73; genus JBGQBV01. The sequence continues at coordinate 17,556 of JBGQBV010000003.1, read as the reverse complement.
TTTCCAACCGTCCGCTGGACACGTTGACGAAGGTCTTGAGCGGGTGCGGTTCCGGAGAATCGGAGGTCAGACCGCCCGCGATGTCGGAAAGCATCCGGTTGCGATAGAGGAAAAGCTTCGCGCTGCCGGCGACGCTGAAGTGCGCGTTGTTTTTTTCCAGCACACAGATGGCCGCATGGAGATTGCCCAGCCATTCGACGTTGCCTTGTTTGGCCAGCTCCGAAAGGGCCATGTTCACCTTGTGCAGGGCGCTGTCCAGACTTTCGTTGACCGGCCGCTTGGGGTTGACATAGTATTCTTTTTTCAGGACGGACGTCAGGAAGTTCACGATGTAGGCGCTGTCCTCGCTGTATTCCCGGACTTCGAAAAAGCCGACCAGGGAACCCAGCGGCTGCTGGTAGATGTTTTCCGGAGAATATTCAAAAAGTTCCACGTAAGGCTTCAACGAGGAATTGTTCACGACCAAAATGGGGGAAATTGTGTTTGTCAGTTCTTTCAGCATGTCTTTTTTGTCGGCAGGCTTTTTGCCTTTCGCCATGCCGCGCCAGGCAATAAAATGACGGGAAACATCTTCCTATATAATATAGTAATTTCGCGACATATGCAATAAAAACAACGGAAAGAGGCCGTATAGTTTACCCAGCACCAAATTTTGTATTTCTTCAGTAATTCGAGGGAGTTTATGGCACTTGTCTTTAGTGTGCCAATTTGGTGCTGGGTTTACTTTTTGCGGCGCCGGCTATATAATGGCTGTAAGTCAACCGAAATCCTGTCGCCTTCAGGGGAGCATGGAATTCATAATTAATCTTAATCACAGCCACGTCTATGTCGGAAATCCTAGAATCACTGTTCGGCTCAAAAGCAAAAACAAGAATCCTGAGGTTCTTCCTCCTCAATCCCGAGAAGGAATACAGCGTCCAGGAAATAGCGCTGAAGAACATGGTAGCGGTTTCCGCCGTGAGAAAAGAGACGAACGACCTGAAAAAGGTGAAATTCCTGCTGGAACACACGCGAAAAGGCAAAAAATATTTCGTGCTGGACCAGAGTTTCCATTATTACTTAGAACTGAAAAATCTGTTTGCCAAGTCCACATCTTCGCCGCAATTCAGGAGCTTAGCCAAGCTCAAGAACATCGGTGACGTCAAACTGGCACTGATCAGCGGCGTGTTCATCAACTATCCGAAAAGCAAAGTCGACATGGTGCTGGTCGCGAACAATGTCAGCCGCGGAAAACTGAGAAGCGTCATGAACGGCTTGGAAGCCGAGATCGGGAAGGAGCTGAGTTTCGTGCTGATGAACAGCGACGAGTTCAAATATCGTCTGGACATGCTTGACCGGTTTTTGCTCGATTTCATCGAAGGGACCCACACGGAACTCATCAATAAGATCCCGGGCTTCAAGAGGTTCATCCTCGGCCGCAAGAAGTACTAACATTTATTTTCCATATCGTCATGCTGAACCCTTCTGTCATCGCTATCTTGATTGTGTTGCTGGCCATTTTGCTCTGGCTGGTTTTTGATTTGAAAAAGAAGCTGGAAAAGGGGCAGGAGGGTGAGAAGATGACGGCGGTGATCGAAAGGCTGAAAATGATTTCTGAAGAGAGCCGCGAACTCAGGCGCACGATGGACAGCAAGCTTTCCGAAACGCATCAAGCCACGCAGCAGCAGATCGATCACACGATGAAGACCGTCCAAGGCATCACCGGACAATCGGCCAAGCAGATCGCGGACGTGGTCGCCAGTGTCACTAGACTCGAGGAAACCAATAAACAAGTGGTGAATTTTTCAGCTCAACTTCAAGGTCTTCAGGATATATTGAAAAACACCAAACAACGCGGCATCTTGGGCGAATATTTCCTGGAAACGACACTGAAGAATGTTTTGCCGCCGGATAACTATAAGATGCAATATAAGTTCAATGACGGGGATATAGTCGATGCGGTTGTGTTTGTCGGCAAAAATATCGTGCCTATCGATTCTAAATTTTCTCTTGAAAATTATGAAAAGATTTTGAATGCCGTCGGTCCGGCTGAAAAGGAAAAATATGAAAAACTTTTCAAACAGGATTTGAAAAATCGTATCGATGAGACTTCGAAATATATCCGCCCCGAAGAAGGCACCATGGAATTCGCCTTCATGTTCATTCCTAGTGAAACCATATATTATGATTTGTTGATGAGGTCTTCCCAGGTAAACTCCGCAGATCTTATAGAATATGCCTTCAATCAGAAGCACGTCATCATTGTTTCTCCGACAAATTTTTTGGCATATTTGCAAACGGTTTTGCAAGGACTACGCGCATTTCAAATCGAAGAAAATGCCAAAGAGATACGTGTCAATGTGGAGAAGCTGGGCAAGCATATCATTGCGTACGAGGATTATATGAAAAAAATAGGCGGCAGCCTCGGCACGACGGTCAACCATTTCAATACGGCCTACAAGGAATTGGGCAAGATCGACAAGGATGTTTCCAAGATAACCGAAACCGAAAAAACCATCGAGCCGCTGGTGTTGGAAAAGCCGCACGAAATCCTATAGTTGCACGAAATCCATAACCTATTATGCTGGACGACAACACACAACCGGTGATTTTTGAGGAAAAGCCGAAGTCAAGATTCGGGTACTTTGTTTCTCAGGAATTTTTTCGCAGCGGCCTGGTCCACTGGACGGCGATCGCCTCGCTCATCCTTAACGCCGTCAATTGGGGAGTGATCGCTTTTTTCAACCGGCCGGTTGATTTTCCCATCATCCTCCATTACAATGTATACTTCGGGGTGGACGTCATCGGGGCGTGGTGGCAGATCTACTATCTGCCGCTGATCGGCCTGGTCGTTTTATGCATAAATACGGTTTTAGGGTACCTTTTTTATAAGCAAAAAGAGCGTATCGTGGCCCATTTGCTGATGTTGGCGACCTTCATCGTCCAAATCGGCATATCCGTGGCGGTCGCCTGCCTGCTGATAATCAATTATTAGAAATTATCCAAAATTCAGTTAATAAATCCTAAATTCTAAGCTCTAAATCCTAAACAATATCTAAATCCAAATTTTTTTAAATCCAAAACATTTTGAACATTAGAATTTTGGTCATTGGGATTTGTTTAGAAATTAGATATTAGAAATTAGAAATTTTTTAAATTATGTTTTCTTTTCCCGACCCAAAAACAACTGATCCGTTTCAGCACAGGGTTCAGCGCAGCCTGGAAGTCATTCCGGGCATTTTGACATGGGCGACGCTCATCGGCATGGTTGTGCTTTCCTTTCTGCAGCCGATCTGGATGGCGGTGTTCATCATCATGTTCGACATCTATTGGATATTCCGGACGATTTTCATCACCTATTATTCGATCGTCGCCTATAACAGGTTTCAAAACGGCAAGAAGATCGACTGGTGGGAAAGGTGCCAGAACATCACGCATCCGCAAGAATATGCCGAGGCGATCTCGGAAAAAATCGCTTCTTTGAAGGCGGGACTGCGCGAAGTTGCATCTTTGGGCGGGCGACGGAAAATGAAAAAAGAAATGAAAGCGCTCAAGGAATATAGCAAAGAAGTCCGGCACCTGGCGCAGGCGGGCAGCGAAATCCTGGATTGGCGGAAAATCATCCATGTCGTGCTTTTGCCGACGGCCAACGAAGGCGCCGAGATTATCGAACCGGCGATCCAGGCCGTGGCGGACAGCAATTTTCCGAATCAGCAGATCATCATCCTGCTGGCGACCGAGGAAAGGGAAGACGCTGAAAGCCGGCTGAAAAAAGTGGACTATCTGCAAAACAAGTTTAAGGGCGTGTTCCGTGATTTTCTGGTTTCTACCCATGAGGTGGCGGCCGGGGAATTGAAATGCAAGGCGTCGAATGCGACCTATGCGGCCAAAAAACTGCAGGCCTATCTGGACGAGCGGGAGATCGACTACACCCGGGTCATCTTTTCCAATTTCGATTGCGACAGCGTGTGCCATCCGCAATACTTCGCGGCGCTTACCTATGCATATGTCACCGATCCGAAACGCCTGCAGCGTTCCTATCAGCCGTTGCCGATGTATCACAACAACCTCTGGGACACGAACGCGTTCGTGCGGGTGATTGTGACTGGTTCTTCTTTCTGGCATATGTTCCAGAGCACGCGTTCCCAGATGGTCACGTTCTCGTCCCATAGCGAACCTTTTGACACGCTGGTCCGGGTCGGTTTCTGGCCGCTCAACATGATCAGCGAGGACTCGATAATCTATTGGAAATGTTTCACCTATTACCGTTCGGACTACAAAGTGAAACCGATCTATCTGCCGGTTTCGCTGGATGCGGTGCTGGCGCAGACATATTGGAAAACGATCAAGAACCAATACAAGCAGAAGCGGCGCTGGGCATATGGCATCGAGAATTTCCCGGTCATCATGCGGGCCATCTGGCCGGACAAAAAAATAAAACTGCTGCGCAAATTGAGGATCGCTTTTGAAATCCTCGAAGGGCATCATTCCTGGGCGACGTCCGCTTTGATGCTGGCTTTCCTCGGATGGCTGCCGCTTATTTTCGGTGGTCCGTCGTTCAATCAGAGCGTGCTTGCGCACAACCTGCCGTTCGTCACGCGCTATCTCATGATTTTGGCGATGGGCGGGCTGGTCATCTCGATGTTCTTGAATTTTTTCCTGCTGCCGCCGCGGCCGGCCAAATATTCGAAAAAGCGCTACATCTATATGTTCATGCAATGGTTCCTGGCTCCGATCATCGCCCCGACGCTGGGCGCCCTGCCGGCCATCGATTCCCAGACGCGCATCCTGTTCAAGCAATATTTCGGGGAGTTCTGGGTGACGGAAAAAATAAAACGGCGCTAAACCGTTTGGCGATAAAAATCAAACTTTATGAGGTATAGCTTTTTTCTGATGCCGGCGCTCGTTTCTTTTCTGGTGGCAGTGGCTCTCCAGATGTTTTTTGTCTGGTTGGCAGGAAAAAAGAAAGTCGCCGACACCCGGACGTCCGCCCGGCACATCCATCCCGCCGGCATTTCGCGTTTCGGCGGGGTCGCGCTCATCCTCGCTTTCATTGCCGCGGTCCTGCTGGACAAGCGGCTGGTGATGACAGCGCCGCTGCTGGCCGTGCTGGTCGCGTCAGGCGCAATATTGTTTTTTGGAGTTTTGGATGACATCCGGCAGCTGTCTTGGAAGACTCAACTTTTCTTTCAGGTCGTCGTAGTTTTTTTTGTGTATTTTGCCGGCGTGCGCTTGCAATATATGACCAATCCCTTTGGCGGGATTTTTTTATTCAATAATCAAATAGGCTACGTGCTAGGTTTGATTGTTGTCGTCCTCTGGGTCGTATTCATCATGAATGCCATCAATTGGATCGACGGCATCGACGGCAGCAGTGCGGGTGTCGCTTTCATAGGCGCGCTGGCGATCTTTTTTCTCATCCTGCGGCCCGAAGTCAATCAGCCGCCAGTTGGCATCATCGCGGCCGCTCTCTTGGGCGCGCTGGCGGCGTTTCTGCTGTTTAATTTTCATCCCGCCAGGATCCTGGCCGGCACAAGCGGTTCAATGTTCATGGGGTTCATTTTGGCGATTATGGCGATCTTTGCCGGCGCGAAAATCGCGACGACTCTGCTGGTGCTGGCCATACCGATTATTGATGCACTGTGGGTGATAGGGGAGCGGATCTGGTCGAACAGTTCTATTTTTTCAGCCGATCGGCGCCATCTGCACTATCGTCTGCTGGAATTGGGCTGGTCGGAAAAAAAGATCTGTCTATTCTACTACGGCGTCACCGCGCTTATCGCTGTGGCGGCACTTAACACCAGGGTGCTTGGAAAGACTGTGATCCTAGTGGTCATCGGCATCTTGATGGTCGCATTTCTTTTTCTGATCAGGAATAGGATATCGCAAAAAACTTTATGATCTATAAAAAATATATCATCTATGCCGTCGCTGCGACTGTAGCAATCATCTTGCTCTGGTATGTCCCGACGCACGTCTTTTCTTTTTACGGCAATCGGATCAAAACGGTCACACTTGGAAAACAAAAATTTCAGGCCGAAGTCGTTTCCAGCGATGAAAAACTGCAGAAAGGTCTGGGTGGCCGGAGCAGTTTGTGCCAATCGTGCGCCATGCTCTTCCGATTTTCCCTTTTCGGACGATATTCTTTCTGGATGAAAGATATGCGCTTCCCGCTGGACATCGTCTGGATTTCCGACGGCCGGATAAACCATATTGAAAAAAATGTGCCAGCTGATTTTTCCAGCATCTTCACCCCGTCGGTTGATGCTGACAAAGTCCTGGAACTCAATGTCGGCACAGTCGACAGGCTGGGAGCAAAAGAGGGGGACGCTGTCAAATTATAAGCGCTGCTACGGCGCTTGAAATTGCGTCGCTCGCCCCAAATGAAAGCAATCTTTCACTTGTGATGGCTCGCTAGCAATTATAATAAAGATGCTCAGATAAGCCTTTTTAGAGTACGGAGATTGACAAAATATCATTTTGGGTGTATACTGACAGGTCAGTTCTTTGATATTTAATTTGCGGTTTGCCATGGCAGGAAGGAATTTTTTTCAAGATTTTTTCCCGCTGTGGCAAAAGCCCAGCCATCAAACGTGCCAAGTCGGCGCAATGCATAAATGCATTTGCAATGAGGCGGCAAAAGGAGAGCGTCATGAAAAAGCGCAAGTTGGACTGGAAAGAAGTGGGACAGTTTTTCGCAGTTCTTCTGAATGTTTTCACGATCATTCGTGATACGTTCAAGAAGATGGGTGTCGGGATAGAAATCATCCCGTGGCTCGCGGATGACGGCAAGAAGATTTTCGTCGAAAAGTTTCTGAAACCGCTCGGCGAGGAGTGGCTGAAAGAGCAAAAGGCTGCCGTCAAAGTCGTGAAGGAGATGAAAAACGAATTCGTCCGCCTCATTTCCGGCGGCGAAGAACTCGTGCTCGACGAGTGCGACGGCTCGGAAACATTGGCCGAGGCGAGCGACTTGTTCGCATTTCGCGATTTGGACCTGAAAAACTGGGAAACCAATAAAAAAGGTCAGGCAACAGGGAAAACACCCGTTCAGGTATACGAGATGGGAAAAGACGGGATGTTTTCGCAGTTGTTCAGCTTCCCGGATTCTGATGTGAGAAAACTGTGTTTCTCTCAGCATCAGATCAAGAACTTCGTGAGAAAGTATCGGGACCGGCTTCGAAAAGATGGTTATGCAACTTTCTTCCTGTTTGAAGAAAACAACGAACTTTTCGTTGCCGACGTGTACTTCCACGACGATGGCAGGCTCGATGTGCACGTCGACCGGTTTGAGTACACCCTCGTCTGGCGTGCCGACTACCGTCTTCGGTTGGTCTTTCCGCAACTGGCCGCTTAAGTACTTTGTGCTTTTGCACCTTAGTCCCTCAGATTCTTTGACACTTTGTCATTTTGAATCTGGGGGATTTTTTTGTATACTGAGAATGCAATCCGGAAAACTTCGCGGCCATGGCTGCGGGTCAAGATTGCTGAAAATTGCGTCCGAGAGTTTTGCCGGATACGTCTTGCAAAAGAGTGTGCACATTTTTCAAAATAAAAAAATAGCCAGTTGGTGCGGTGGGCTGGAGGACTTCGATGTCCCGAATAAGATGCAATCCCAAGAGTATTCAAGGGATGGTGGCTGAGAAGGCTCATCGCACATTTTCGTTGCCAACGTGAACTTCAACGACGATGACAGGCTCAATGTGAACGTCAACCGGTTTGAGAACACCAACGTCTGGAATGCCGACAACCGTCATCGGTTGGTCATTCCGAAACTTGCTTTTTTCTCCTGCTTATTTGGCGGGAGTTTTCTTTTGCAGTCCTTTTTTCCAGCCGCCGAGGCATCACAGAACCTTAAGAACTTCAACAAAGTGCAGAATGATGAGGCATATATTGAAAATATTCAGGCATCATAAAACCCCGCATTGCGGGGTTTTATGATATTTAAAGAAAACGAATTTCTTTTTAGAAAGAACGACTGTATTTGCGATCCTATAGTGATGAAACGCGAGCAGAGTATTTCTGAAGATTCTTGAGCTGTCTCTCGTTCAGCTGTTTGGACAGCGTGATAGCTTTTTGGATAAGGTCTTTTGAAAATTCAACCGATGTGCCTACGTGCACTCCGCCTTTCTGGCCGATATTTTTTCGAAGAAAATCTTCGATGTAGATCTTGTGTTCCTTTGTCAAAGCTGAGTCTGTGTTCTTTTCGAGATAATTCGCGGCTGCTCTGCGAGCAAGAACGGTCAAACCGTCGCCTTTGCCGGCAGTTTCAATGAATGAGCTTCCAGTCTCTTTGCTTGTAGCGGCAGAAGAAACCTGTGTCTTCGGGGAGCTCACGTTTGCGGTTTGCGATTTGTCGCTAGCGCCTGAAACTTCCGAAGAAGCTTGCTGCTGATCAACAGTTTCGGTTGTTACGACTGGGGCTTCGCTGCGTTTTGAATACGAATAGATTCCTCCAGCGATAAGAACGACGATAACAACACTGATGATGATGCGCATATTATCCTGAAACCATCTTTTAACTTCCTCAACGTTAATTCTTCCTCCTTCCTGCGGTGTGTATTCTTCCATAATGATGTCACCTTCCTTTCTAGTTTACTCCCTGCCCGTATCGCTACAGGCCGCGGGAATGGATATTAATTGTCAAAGGACGCTTTCGTTGAAGCTCTCGTCCTCGCTAGAGCGGGACAAACTCTTCCTTTAGTCTTTTTATTGTATAGCAGCCATATTCCAGCGTCAACTGGACAAATAGCCCTTTTTTTGTCGTAATTATCGGCATTTTTTCGGATAATTTTTTTCTCCGGACGCGCAAAAATAAGTATAATATTAATATATATTGATATAATCACGAATTGTCCTGCATAAAAAATATTTTTCCAGGCTGTGGATAACTTTTTTGCATTGCTTTTTTGAAAATATGCGCTATAATTGTAAGTAAGGAAAAATATTTTAGGAATATTTTCGTTTCTTGGAAAAAATTGAATCAAAACAAAAATTAAAAATTAAAAATGTTTGTTTCTGGAATATCTATGGGATTGTCTCTCTCATCCCGCGCCCTTTCTTAAGATAAGTATCTCAAGAAAAGGTGCGGGCAATAGAGTCCCGTCTCATACTTACAAAAAACAAATTACTGGAAGGAGGTGTATTCACATGGCAGCAAAAAAGAAAGCAAAAAAGAAGACAACAAAAAAGAAAGCAGCTAAAAAAGCTACGAAGCATGTAAAAAAGGCTGTGAAAAAGGCTCCAAAAAGAAAGAAAGCAGCTAAAAGAAAGAAATAAGCAAAGCTTGAAATTGCGTCGTTCGCTCCAGATAAAAGCTTGCTTTCATCTGTAGCTCGCTAGCAATTTTAAACCTTTCAATAGCGTTTTTATTCTCTTGTCTTCATCGTAAGCAAGAAATATCAACAAATCAAAACCCCGATTTTATCGGGGTTTTGATTTTGTCTGATTCATTTTTATTCTACAGCGTGATTTTGCACACTCTCCACTTACCGGCCAAGTCTTTGAAGAATTCCACTTTTCCGGCGAAAGAAAATATTTTGCGCATGCCTTTCATCTGCAGATGCCCGATTTCGCAGAAAAGTATTGAATTTTTTGTACTTGTAAGCTTGATTTGCTCGGCAAGTTTTTTGTAAGCATCCAGTCCGTCCTTTCCGGCATACAAGGCGATCGATGGTTCGAATTTCAGTCCGCGTGTTTCCGCGGAGTTCAACAGATTCTTCCATTCCGCGTTCAAGTAGGGAAGATTTGCGGTAATGATAACATTGTCCAATAACATCGTCTTGCTCAGCAAATCTGCTTGGATAAATTTAATTTTTTTGTTTACGCCATTTTTTCTGGCATTTTTTCTGGCAACAAGCAAAGCCTCTTTTGAAATATCGATGGCTACAAAATCATTCTCATTTTGGATATTTTTCGCAAGGGATATGACCATGTTTCCGCTGCCGGTGCCGATGTCCAGGATCATTTTGTTTTTCGGATGCAATTTCATGACTTCCTCCACGATCTGTTCGGTTTCCGGGCGGGGAACCAAGGTATTTTTATTCACAGTAAAATCCAGTCCGTAGAATTCCTTGTGTCCCGTTATATACGCAATCGGTTCACCCTTCATTCTTCGTTTTAAAAAATTGTTTGTGATTTGTAATTTGTGTTTTGTGATTTTGTATTCGGGGTGTGCTAAAACAAATTCTCTCGTTTTACCGAGAGAATGGGCGAGAATGATTTCCAGATCAAGAAAGTCGATCTTTTTCCGGTATTCCTTTGTGAGGCTGGCGATCGTTTCCATAGGTTGGTTATTCTTCCCGGCCCATCTTCAGTTTCACGTCCTCTTCCTGGAGAGCCGTGATGATAGGTTCGATGTTGCCGCCGAGCGTGCCTTCGAGGTTGCTCCAAGACTGTTTGATGCGGTGATCGGTGATGCGGTCCTGCGGGAAATTGTAGGTGCGGATCTTTTCGCTGCGGTCGCCGGTGCCGACTTGGCTTTTGCGGGCGTCGCCGAGTTCCTTGGCTCTTTTTTCCTCTTGGGCCTGCAGCAGGCGCGAACGTAGGACTTTCATGGCCTTATCTTTGTTTTTGATCTGCGATTTCTGATCCTGGCAGGACACGACCACCCCGGTCGGGATGTGCGTGATGCGCACGGCGCTTTTGGTCGTGTTGACGGATTGTCCGCCGGGACCGGAAGAACAGAAAGTGTCGATGCGCAGATCGTTCTCGCTGATGACCAGCTCGACTTCTTCGGCTTGCGGCAGAACGGCGACCGTCACCGTCGAAGTGTGGATGCGTCCCATTTTTTCCGTTTCCGGAATGCGCTGCACGCGGTGGACGCCGGATTCATATTTCATTTTGGCGAAGACCGGGTTGCTGCTCTTGGCGTTCACTTCGAAAACGATTTCTTTGAAACCGCCGAGTTCCGTCTGGTTGGAATTGAGAATGGAAACGGTCCAGCCGTTTTTTTCCGCGTATCGCGAATACATCCTGAACAGGCTGGCGGCAAAAAGCGCCGATTCGTCTCCGCCCGCGCCGCCGCGGATTTCCATGATGACATCCTTGCCGTCATTCGGGTCTTTGGGAATCAGCATCATTTCAAGTTCCTTTTTGATGCGGGCTTTCTTCTGCGCCAGCTCCACATTTTCTTCCATTGCCATCTGCTGCATTTCCGGATCGGTTTCGTCATTGACGATCTGAGCGTTGTTCTTCATGTCTAGGTTTATTTTTTCCAGTTGCTGGATGAGAGTCATCAATCCTTGCAGTTCGCTCTGCCGTTTGCCCAGCTCGGCCATTTTTTTGGGAGCCGAAAGGATCTCAGGGGAGCTGAGCTCGGCGGTGATGGCTTCGTATTCGTTTTTGATCGATTCCAATTGCTTGTTCATAACCTGAGCATTATAAAGGATTTTCCGTGCTTTGTAAAGGAAAATTTTGAGCAAAAAAAGAAAACCCCATGCGATTCCGCGTGGGGTTTTAAGGTTGAAAATCTTGTCTGGAATTATCAAGAAACGATTGGCGGAGATGATCAATGAATTGCGAGGTTTGCTCAGGCGGCACCCCATCGTTATATCCATTGAAAAAACACCGTAAAATTTCCCGAAACTCCAATCCGCTATCATATGTCCTGTTGCGGTACTTTAAAGCTCCATGAAGCGTTAGTCCAGTAGCCACTCCCTCATCCACTGTAACTTCTATCAATTTTATTTCTTTTTCCCAAAGCCGCTCCAAGAGCTCTCCTGTTTCGATTAAGAAGGAAGAGTAGTCATGAGGCTGGTACAGCAGATAGCGGATCCTTTCGCCGAGTCCTATTTCCAGTTCATTCAATTGTGACATGAAATGGGTTGCTATCAACATGGCGAGCTCCTCCTTTCTTATGATTGATTGTAAAATACTACGTCAGGGCAATATAACGGAAAACAGCAAAAAAGTCAAGCGATCAGCGAATAATAAAAAAGAAATCCTCAACTGAGGACTTCTTTTTAAATATCAGACAAATACTAGCTTACTTTTTCTTGGCAACCTTCTTCTTGGCTGGTTTCCCATTTTTGTCTTTTGCAGCCTTGGTCGAATCTGATTTGGCAGCCTTTTTCTCCGCAGCCTGCGCTTTTTTAGCCTGCTGATCCGCCGTTTTCTTTTCCGCGGCTTTTTCCGCGAGTTTTTTGAAGCGGTCAACGCGGCCAGTCGTATCCATCATTTTCTTCTTGCCGGTGTAGAAAGGATGGCAAGCGCTGCAGATTTCCACATGCATTTCTTTCTGGGTCGCTCCGGTAGAAAGCACGGCTCCGCAAGAGCAGATGATTTTCGCGTCATTGTAATATTCCGGGTGAATCTTCTTTTTCATATGGTCTGAAATAGCCTAAAAATTAAGAATTTTCCTTCCGCACACCTATAGGCGGGCAGTAGAGTACTTGAATACATTATCACACGAAAAGAAAATTGACAAGGGGCATATCTCTGGTATACTGGAAAGCGTATTATTAATTAACAAAAAACATACTTTTTTCAGGCCAGGTCCTGCTTGACCGCAATTGCGTTCACGTTTTCTGGCTTATTCAAAGGAAAAAGTAGGTGATCACACCGCCTTGCGGTGGCTGTGATATTAAGGCAAAAAAACTATGGAAAACAAGGAAGCCCAAGCTGCCCCTACCGCAGCTGAAAAAAAGGTGGAGAAAGAAAATTATTTCGTCTCTCTGGATTTGACGAAAATCGAGGTCAGTCTGGATGAAATGATGAAAAGCGGCGTACATTTCGGCCATCAGAAAGCCCGCCGGAATCCTAAAATGGATGAATATATCTACACGACTCGCAAAGGCATCAATATAATCGATCTTCAGAAGACGCAGGAAAAACTTAAGGAAGCGTTGGCTTTCATCCAAAGCGTGAAAAAAAGCGGCAAGAACATTCTTTTTGTCGGGACAAAGATTCAGGCGAAAGACCTCGTGCGCGAGGTGGCTGAAGCTGCCCAGATGCCTTTTGTCAGTGAACGCTGGCTGGGCGGGACATTCACCAATTTCAAGAACATCCGCGGCCGCGTCCGCTACCTGCTCGACGGCGAAGCTATGCTGGCTCAGGGAGGATTCAAGAAATACACCAAGTTCGAGCAGATGAAAAAACTCGAAGAACTGGAAAAAATGGAGAAACGGATGGGTGGCATCAAGAATATGCCGGAACTTCCAGCTGCCATTTTTGCGACGAGCGTCAAGGACGACAATCTGGCGATCACCGAAGCGCGCAAGCTGGGCATCCCAGTCATCGCAATCGCTGACACGAATGTCGATCCGCGGTATATCGACTATCCGATCCCTGCCAACGACGACGCCATTTCTTCACTGCGCCTGATCCTGGCCTATGCCTACAAGGCGATCATGGAAGCGTAATAAAAATAAAATTTCTTTAAAATTATGATGGAACTGGTCAAAAAAATAAGAGAGCGTACCGGTGCCGGCATGGTGGCGATCAAAAAAGCTATTGATGAGGCCGGCGGCGACGAGGAAAAGGCCATCGAAATCCTGCGCAAACTTGGGGCAAGCAAAGCGGCAAAAAAAGCTGACCGAGAAGCTCATGAAGGGGTGGTTGTTTCCTATGTGCATTCGAACAACCGTGTCGGAGCGCTGGTGAAGCTTCTGTGCGAAAGCGATTTTGTCGCCCGCAACGAAGAGTTCCGCAACCTGGCTAAGGATATCGCCATGCATGTGGCGGCCATGAATCCGAAATTCATCAAGCCCGAGGAAATGCCGCAGGAATTGGTGGAAAAGGAAAAAGAAATCTGGCGCGCGCAGCTGGCCAGCGAAGGCAAGAAAGCGGAAATGATGGACAAAATCATGTCCGGCAAGGAAAAGAAATTCCGCGAAGAATCCGCGCTGCTGACCCAGGCGTTTGTGAAGAATCCTGAAGTCACAGTCGGCGAACTGGTTGTCGAGAAGATCGGAAAGATCGGCGAGAACATCCAGGTTGGAGAAATTGTCCGGATTGAATTATAATATACCTGTACAGTCTTATGTATACATACTCGGTTCGCGTATATAGTTGGGAACCGGCGCGGCGATGCGTCAGCGATCTTGAGTTTCAGAACGGCGATATGGTCGTGGTGAAAGAAGACCTGCTGAGCGAGATTGGCGTCATCGAGCCGGGCGACGGCACGGCCGCTGGCGGGAAGAAGACGACAATCGTGCGCAAAGCGACTGAGCGCGACCAGGAAACGTACGAAAAGAACAAAGGGAAAAAGGCGGAAATCCTGCAGTTGAGCAAAAGCGAGGTCAAACGGCTCGGACTGAACATGAAATTGGTGGACGTGCATGTCAGTTTGGATGGAAGCAATGCGGTCATCCTGTTTACTGCTGACGAAAGGATCGATTTCCGCGAACTGGTGAAAAACCTTTCCAAAATCTTCCATCGTAGCGTCCGGTTGCACCAGGTCGGTTCTAGGGACGAAGCGAGGAAACTGGGCGGATGCGGCGTGTGCGGGCGGGACCTGTGCTGCCTGCGCTTCCCAGGAAGCCTGCCGAGCATTTCTATCGACATGGCCCGCGTGCAGCAGGTGGCGCACCGGGGCAGCGAAAGGATTTCGGGATCATGCGGACGTCTGATGTGCTGCCTTTCCTATGAAGCGGAGCAATACAGGCAGATGCTGGCCGGCTTTCCGGAATTGCACAGCAGCGTTGCGACCCGCGAGGGCAAAGGCGAAGTGATCGAGCTGAACGCGCTGACCGGGGACATCAAGCTGCGCATGGCCGGAGGGGAAATAGTCGTCATAAAAAAAGGAGATTTGAAATAAATAGGATAAGAGAACATATGTCCATGCTGAATTACATCCTGCCGCCTATCATAATCATCGTCAGCCTATCGGTGCTGATTTTGTTCCTTTTCCGCAAAGTGCAGCAGATTCCGGCGCAGGAACTTCTTGATGAGGAATTAGGGCAGCAGAAAAAAAAGACAGCAACTGTCATGCCAGCCGTGGGCCATTTCGGATTGAAGGTTTTGGAACGTCTGATGCACAAGTCCAAACTGCTTTCGCTGAAGTTCCACAATATCAGCAATGATTGGTTCCATTCCATCCACGAGAAACGCCAGCAGCAGATGCTCTTGCAGAAGGAAGCCATGGAAGCCGAAGCTATGAAGAAGGAATCCGAGCAGGTGGAAAAGCAGCCGGAGAACGTAGCGCCGGTTTCCCCGAGAGAAAATATCATAGAAATCAGAAGGCAGGTGCGTCCGCTCATCCGCGAAACAGCTGTCCGACCGCAGGCGCAGACGAAGGATAAAAGCCAGATGGAGGATGTTCTGATAAGAAGGATTGCCATCAATCCGCGGGACATAGAAGCCTATGAACGTCTGGGCGATTATTATCTGGAAAGCCGGAACCATCAGGATTCGCTCGAATGTTTCAGGCAGGTCCTGAAGCTGAGCCCGGATCATTACAAGGCGCGTCTCAGGATACGCAGGATTGAAAAAATGGCAAGACAGGAGGCAGCATGATTATCATTGCAATAAAATATCTTTCATTATATATTTAATAAGTTTTGCGAGATATGCCGCCTTAGCTCTCCGCCAGCCGGCGGAGGCAGAGCGATAAATTTGCAAATAAGCCGCCTTAGCTCAACGGTAGAGCAACTGTTTTGTAAACAGTAGGTTTTCGGTTCGAATCCGTAAGGCGGCTCAGGAAAGGGGAGAAATATATTTGAAAACAACAGAGGGAAAGAGATTCTTAAGACAACAGATAAAAAAGGTTTTTGAAAAATTCATAGATTAAAATGGGTAGTTGGTGGAGTGGTCTAACACACCTGACTGTAAATCAGGCGACTTCGGTCTTCGGGGGTTCGAATCCCTCACTGCCCACTATAAAAATCATTAGCCTTGGTTAATGGTTAACGCCGTTGTAGCTCAGTTGGTAGAGCACATTCTTGGTAGGAATGAGGTCACCGGTTCAATCCCGGTCAACGGCTCAGGTCTAATAAATTATTAATCGATTCAATAGTATGGCGACAAAGACCAAGGAAAACCTCGTGAAGCTGAAATGCAGCGAGTGCAAGAACATCACTTACTACACGTCACGCAACAAGAAGATCATCAAGGAAAAACTCGAGCTGAACAAGTATTGCAAGTTCTGCAAGAAGCACACGCTGCACAAGGAAATGAAATAATAGGTGAAAGGAAGTGGGAAGGGGGTCGGGGAAACGCCCGTTTCCCCGGCGTGGAAATATTAAAACCGCAAGGTTTTAAAGAGTCCCGAGAGTACTCGGGACGACGAAGCGGGTGTCGTATAATGGTAGTACGACGGTCTCCAAAACCGTCTGCGGGAGTTCGATTCTCTCCACCCGTGCCATTGTGTAATCAGCGAGCTTAAATGCTCGCTTTTTACTTTATTAGAGCCATTTTCTGTCGGTTCTAACCTTTCAAATTCACTATGTAAGGCAGGATAGTTGTTTGTAATGGGCACAAACCATTCTTTGGCTTGTATAGCGGAAATCTTGTCTTTTATGGCGTGGTTCGAACCTAAATGAAGAATAAGCTCCCGTTTACCTTCAAGGTCGCTAGCAAGAAAGGCTTTGTGTGCATACGTGGCAAATGCAAATGTCTTTTCGGTAAGCTCCAATGTTTGCTCCTTGTTTTCTTCGGCATGCTTCAGTCTTTCCTCAAGCTGGGCAATATCCTTTTTGATTGTTCCACGCTCCTTTGCAAATTCATCGTCGGTAATCAAATCCCTGTAACGCATTGCCGTGAGGCTTGCGAGTTGATTCTTTTTTACGGAGAGCGTTTTCTGTTGCATTTCGTTTATTTTTTTCTCGCTCTCGATAGCTGTTCCTTTTTTGCTTTCGATAACTTCCAAAGCCCATGACAAAAATTCGGGAATCATCGTGTATTTTTCCAGTTCACATTCCAATTGTTCGAAAAGATTTCTTTCCTCCAGGAACTTATTTTGAGTGCATTTTATTTTGTTGCTTTTGCGAGTGCAGTGGTAGTAAGTGAAATCTTTTACCTCGCCTGTGCCCTTGATTATCTTTCTTTTTGTTTCCGCAGTATACATACAACCGCATTCAGGACAACGAAATAACCCCGTAAAAGGGAAGTGGTGTTTCTTTGGTCTGGGTTTTCCGGCACGCCCTAAAAGAATTTGAACTCGGTCATATTCTTCAAGTGTTATCAATGGCTTATGCTTGCCTGGATACTGTTTGTCTTTGTGTACGATGATTCCAGCATAAAAAAGATTGGTGAAAATTTTATACACCCCGCTCAATGCCAAGGGTTTGTCTCCAAGCCGTTTTTTCTTTAATGTCCGAAATCCCCATTCGTTATTGAGTTTGTCGGCAACTTGAGGCACGGTGTAATTTCCCGTAAGCATCAAATCCCAAGCCTTGCGTAGCAATCTGAATCGTTCAGGGTCTATAAGGAGTGTATGGGTTGCCAAGTCGTTCAGATAGCCCGTGGGTGCTATTCCAGGTCTCCAACCATCATCGAGCTTCTTCTGAACGCCCCTGCGTACGTTTTTGCTCAAGTCCAAAATGAATTGATTGGCAACTCCTGTTTCGACTGAGAAAAGGAGGGCATTGTCTCCAGGGAGATATTCTTTGTCCATCGTCTGAATGGATTTTATCGTGCTTT
>JBGQBV010000002.1:0-22336 GCA_041494985.1 Minisyncoccia bacterium | reverse complement strand
GACGTCACGTTTGCAATATTCCAAAATGTCGTTCACCTTGCCGGCAGCGAAAAAAGCTGCGACTTGCGAACCGTCGATGCCGTCTTTGGGCGACGGGATGCCAAGCGCCAGCGCCAGCGATTCCAGTCCGACGCCGGTGTTCGACCACTTGACCCATTCCTTCATCGTGTCGAAAATCGGATAGTTCCGGTAGCGGGCGAAGCTGAGGTCATAGGCCGGCCGCACGCCCAAAACGATCGAGCGCTGATAGATGAAGCGCAGGTCGAAATCCATCACGTTATGCCCGACGAACAGCAGATAATAGTCCGGGTATTGAGGATTGCGCGGCGCGGAACTCAAAGCGCTGACCAAATCCCAAAACTCCTGCAAGGTTTTCTTCTCGTTGTTCTCATTATAAAAAACCTGCGGCGCTTCCGCGTCCACCGCATAGCCGATGCAGAGGATCCGCCCGAACGCCCCGTCGAAATTGGTCTTGGTCACGAACTCGTCGAATTTTTCCTGATCAAATTCAGGATTTTTCTTCTTGAAAAGCATTTTTAATGTTTCCATCTTGCTCTCCTCCGCCGGCAATGTTTCGATGTCGAGAAATAGTTTATGCATCATTTTTGATATTATCTTTTTACCTTTTAATTATACCACGAAACGCAAGCTACAAAAAAACCGCCATTTCATATGACGGTTTTTAGAGGATTCGGAGTTGTTTGACGATCTCTGCGTATTCCGGGATGGTTTGGGAGACCAGACTCCAGAAACGCGGGGAATGGTTGAACTCTTTCAGGTGGCAGAGCTCATGCACGATGATATAGTCGGCGTGCCGCTGCGGCAAAAGCATAACCTTGTAGTTAAAATTGAGATTCCCTTTCGAACTGCAGCTGCCCCAGCGAGTTCTTTGATTCCGGATAGCCACACCTTTATATTCAAAACCATAATGTTCGCTGAATTTTTCCAAGCGCCGCGTGACGAAATCCCGAGCATACTCCCTGAGCTTCAGATATTCATCATTGTTCCGGCGGGAAAACAGGCTCTGGCGACCGATCTTCTTCATCGCTTTGATCTTGTCCAAAACCCACTGCGAATTCTGCTGGATGAATTTTTCGGCGTCCCACAGGCTCATGCGCCACGGTAAAGTCACCATGCAGTTTCCGCCACAGGAAACAGCGATCTTGAGACGCTTGGCCTGCCGGTGCTTGCGCACGGTATATTCGATTTTCTCATTTCTGAGGGTGATTTTTTTCGTGACAGTCATATAATTTGTTAAATTCTAATTTCTAATATCTAATTTCTAAACAAATTCCAATTACCAAAATCCGAATGTTCAAAACGTTTTGGATTTTGGAAATTATGATTTTGATATTGTTTAGGATTTAGTGCTTTGGATTTAGGATTTCAAAAACTAATACATATTCCCGATCCAAACATTCCTTCCCTATTGACAAATATGAAAAATATGACTTGATTCGAATTACTGTTTGATCAACGCATTATACTTTTGAACGTCTTGGTTGTAAAGGTTCACGCTCGCGTTGTATTTTTGCAGATCTTTCTTGAGAGCGGACAGCAGATTGTTATATTTTTCCGCTGCCGCATTATATTTGTCGATGTTTCCCGCGGCGCTATATTTTTCCAGATCGCTTTTGATGCCTTGCAAACTGTTCTCTTCCCCGCTGACCACGCTTTTTTGCGTTTGGAGTTGGGGCAGAAGGACAGCCATGTCCTTTTGCAGCTGTTCGATTGCGCTGGCGATCTTTTCCGTCTGTATTATGCCGGAATACAGGTTGCCCTGCGTGGGCAGCAGGATCGTGACCTGTCCTAATGTCTGCAAATTCAATTGCTGGATCTGGCCGGCATCATAGGAAGAGAGCTGTTTGATTTCGACCGGCTTGTTGCTTTGATTGTCAAAACCGGGAATAACGCCGATCTTGTTGCCGGAACTGGTGGTTTCCGCGTAGCAATAGCCGCTGGAATAGGTCGAGTGATCCTGCGGGCACTCGACGGCGACCGCCATATGGTTGTCCTGCTCGAAGGCGAACAGCGCCGCGCCATAGCCCATCTGCCGCAGCAGCGCATAGGCCAACAGGCTTTTGTCGCTGCACACGCCGGTCTGCTCCCACAGCACTTCGTAGGGAAAGCGCATCGTCTCATTGCCGGTCTTAGCCAGGATGTTTTTCGCCTTGGCATCGTCATATGGGATCGACTGCACGAACGCCAGCGTCAGGTCCACGATCTGGTCATCGGTCAATTTGTGTTTTTTTCCCAAGGCTTGGAGTCCGGAAGCCAGGTCAGGAATCGTCTGGTCCGCTGCGTCGCTTTTCAAGAACATCGCGTAATATTGGTTTTCCCAATCGGAGGGCAGAGTCTGCAGATAGGAAAATTCTTTGGGCTGGTTCTGATAATATGCATACACGCTCTGGTAGAGAGTTTCCCTGAGGCTGTATTTTGTGCCTTTATATTCCCAGCTGAAAGTGCGCACGGCCGGTTGGCTCAGCTGCGGAAAGGCCGGTTTGAGCTGGACATTTTTCACGCCTTGCTCCAATGCCGGCACGATCTGGCTGATTGTGCGGATGCCTTTTTGTTGGGCGACATACCAGAAAGCGCCCGTGATCACCGCGAGTTCCATGGCTATGATGGATATTTTTTTCAACCAAACTTTAAGCATACACATTATATTACGCACAAATAACCCTTTCTTTTTAATTACTTCCGTACGTGACATTCTCATATTCTTAAGAATGTGAGAATGTTGTTACGTAGCATGTTACGTAGCAATTTTAACTGTCGGGATGCCGGGAATCGTCCCGTCATCCGACGGGATAAAAACCCAGGACAAGACCTTTACCCATGCACCAAATTTTCGGTTTTGTCGGGACAGGCGGAATCGAACCGCCACTACAAGACCCCCAGCCTTGCGTACTACCACTATACTATGTCCCGAAAATTTTGGTGCTGGGCCCAGCCTTGCGCACTACCATTATACGACACCCCGCCTTCGTCCGCCGAAGCGGACTATGACGGGCAAGGCCCGTTAATAGTTCGCATAGGCAGATTTCCATACAAAGCATAGCAAACTTATGGCAAGAAAAAAAGCTCCGATAGTCGGGGCTTTTTGTTTTTGCGGGGCAAATATTATTCCAAGATCCCGTCCAAATTAACATCATAAAGAATCTGCTCGGATATCAGGCGATATTCGACGATTTCCTCTTTTTTGAACCAATGCTTGATTTCCAATTCCGCTTCTTCGACTGATCCGGAAGCATGAATCAGGTTCCGCACGCTGCGGTCATCGGTATCCGACATCTGATATGAATCAAGAACCAGATCCCCGCGGATGCTGCCGACGTCGGAAGTCAACGGTTCCGTGCCGCCGGTAATCTTGCGGCAGATCTTCACCGCGTGCGCCCCTTGCCACACCATCGCGACCACCGGGCCGGAGGTGATATATTTCTTCAAGTTCTTGAGGATTTTTCCGGTGATTTCCAACGGGTCCATTGACCATGGGGTCAGCCCCTTCGCCTGATAGCTCTGGATGGTTTTTTCGCCTGTCACCCGGCGCCAATTGGGATCAAGCGTGTAGTGTTGCTCGACGTGCTCTTCCGTCGGCACCAGCATCTTGACGGCCACCAATTTCAGACCGATTCGTTCATAGCGCTTGATGATTTCACCGATCAAAGTCCGCTGAATTCCGTCCGGCTTGATCATCACCAATGTCCGCTCTTTGCTTGGGTGTGTTTTTTCCATATGGTTACAAATATTTATCTGTTACAAGTCTTAATTTATCACAAAAAAAATCAATTAGCAACCATCGCACATTCGGCGGCCGGACCGGCGCATTCATAGGCAATGTCCCCTTTTTCGTCCGTCCTGATTATGCCTATCCTGCGCTCCGCAAGTCTTTGCAGGACTTCCTGATTTGGATGTCCATAAGAATTGTTTTTACCGACGGAAATTATCGCAGCGGTCGGCTGGATGGCATCTAAAAACTCGTTGCTGGTCGCGTATTTGGAACCGTGATGCGCGACTTTCAATATATCGGAACGTAAATTGATATTTTCGGCCAATATTTCATTTTCGGATGTTGTCGGCAAGTCGCCGGTAAAAAGAAAACTATTGGTGCCATAGGCCAGTTTCAAAACCACACTGTGGTCGTTGCTGGCGCTGTCGACAGCCTCTGGAAGAGAATCGGAAGGAAAAAGAACCTCGGCCACCGCGCCGCCGGGAAACTTGATGCTCACGTCTTTTTTCGCTTCAATTTTCTGCGCGCTACTGCCGTCTATTTCTTCTGCCAGTTTTTTGTACGTGGCGGAATCGCTTTGGGCATTCGTCTCCAGGACGGACTCCACCCGATATGCTTTCAAAGCGTCCACCAATCCCCCGATGTGATCCTGATCCGGATGTGTCGCGACCATCATTTCAATGCTGCGATCCCAAAACGGAATATATTTGCCCAATTTTTCCAAGAGAACTTTGCCGTCCTTGCCACCGTCGATCAAAAGCTGGCTGCTGCCCTGCTCAATCAGGATAGCGTCGCCTTGTCCGACATCCAAAAAAATAACTTTCAGGGAATTGCCGCGGATGGAAAAAATTATCCCAGCCAAAATCAGCACCAGGACGAACAGCGCCGCGAGCGTCGAATATATCAATTTTCGATTACGCATAGGCTTGCACGTTTTTTCAAAAAATAAATGCCCGCGCCAAGAAGGAAATAATATCCGACGATCCATCCGGCGCCGACTTTTTCCACAGACACACTCGCCCAGGGAAACTGCGCCAGGATGTGGATCAGTTTCAATTCATAGGTCAGCGGCACAAACGCCAGCCAAGCGAAGACCAGCGACAGTCCGGAAAAAAGAAAACTGCTGATCGAAACCAGAAAAACCAAGAGCATCGAAAGCGGGATGACCGGCAGGATGAAAATGTTGGCCAGAAGCGAAACGAGCGAAGTGATGTGGAAATTATACGCTATTATCGGCAGCACGAAAATCTGCGCGGACAGCGACATCGCGATCGCTTCCGAAATCCCCAACGCCCGGTGTTTTTTGATGAAACTTTTTTCCCACAAAGGAGAGAACAGGACGATTCCCAACGTGGCCAAAAAAGACAGCTGGAAGCCCACGTCCCAGCGCAGCAGCAACGGATTTAGAAAGAGCATAATCGCACCGGCCAGAATGATCGCGTTTTCGGCGTTCGCCAACCGCCCGTTTTTCATCGCCCACAGCAGCGTGCCACCCATCACGCCCGCCCGCACGGCCGAGGCCGGCAAGCCGCTCATGATCACAAACAAAACTATTCCCACTAATGCGAACCAAATCGCCTTTTTGCGCCACAAGCCCAAAGCGAGACCCAGAATGATCAGATATTCCGCGATGATTGTCACGTTATAGCCCGAAACCGCCACGATGTGCGTCATCCCGGTCTGGGAAAAATCATTTTGGATTTCTTTCGACAAACTGGCGCTGCCGCCAAACAACAGTCCGTCAGCCAGCGCACCTTCCGGCTGGGGAATAACCTCTCGGATATTGTTTTCAAAAAGTTCCCGCACTTTAAGAATCCCGCTCAAGAATATATTGCCTTTGCCTTGCGCCACTCTGTCTATTTTCGGTTTGTCACAGGCATACAGCACACCGTCCTTGGCCATATACATCCGATAGTCAAAACCTGCATCTTTATTCTCAATCGCCTTGGCCGCGCAGGAAACATCGAGCAGATCTCCATAAGCATATTCGGGATATTTGGCAGTCTGCGCCAGCAGGAATATTTTTTCTCCTGCCTGTCCGGCAGGCAGGTTTTCCAGTTCAATGATCAGGTTCTGACCGAAAACATTCGGAGCAACTTTCACAACCAGCGCCTTTTCCTGAAAAGCTGCACCGACATAGATCAGTTCCTGGGTTTTCCTGATTTCCCCGTCGGTGCGCCAGGCGCCCAAGGTGAAAAAGAGCAAAACAAAAGCGGCCAGCGCCGCTTTCCTGTCCTTATAGAAAACCGCCAGCAGGCTTATCGAAAGAATCGATAGGAAAAAATATATATTCCCGCCGATTTCAAAGAACGACCGGGCCGAAACGCCGGCGATGAAAGCGACCAACATAACAAAAAAGACGCGCGATTTTGTCATGCGTCCAGTATAGCAAATTTTCTCAGTCTATATCAACCATCTTTGTTTTGGCCGTCTTGCCGCCGGCGATGGTGATGCGGCTTTTGGCGACTTTGAAATGTTTCGCCAGGATGTCGATCAGCGCCTCGTTGGCCTTGCCGTCCACCGGCGCGGCTGTCAGCTTCACCTTGTATTCCCCTTCGGAAACTTTCACGACCTCGTTTTTGGAAGACCGCGGGGAAACTTTGACATAGATTCTCATAGTATTTCCAGATTTTTATTGATTTCCTTTCTCTTTCTCCGCTGCTGGATGGAAAGAATTATGCGCACGAAGATATTATACGCGAAAAGCAGCGCCAAAGCCACATTGGCCCAGATGAAGATGCTGTGCACCCAAGCAATCTTGAGGTCGGTCCCCAAATACAGCGCGTGCGTCACCGCGATGACATACAATCCGATGTTGAGGGAATGCGTGGCCCGCCAGAAAGATTGCGGCAGAAATTTCTTTCCATAGGAAGTGGCGATCAGCACGGCCATCATATAGAAGGCGATGATTCCCAGGGCGACCAGGTCGGTTTCATAGGAAGTGGCGAAAGGCACGAACACGTCCGTGGGCGTGAAGTTGATGGTCTTGTCGCCCATGAGCGCGGCGCCATGGATCAGCGCCAGCAGCAGGGCCTGCACGGCGATTGAGCGATGCAAACGGAGCGAATTGACTTGCGAAACCAACTTGGCCAGAAAAGGTATCCGGATGGCCAGGCCAAAAAAAACGGAAACATATAGCAGCGAAAAAGCCAGCAGCGCGGCGGCGCGCGAAACATACCAAGCCCACGGAACCGCGGCCGGAACTTGCGCCACCTCCTGCGCCAGCGCGGCATGCGCCGACAACAATGTTACTAGCAGGAAAAATGGGATTGCGATTTTTTTCATAGGACAGCTATTTCAAAATATTTTCCTTGATGGCGGAAGAGACCCAGGCCGCGCCGCTGTAGCCGAGGAAGATGCACTTCAGTTTGTTCTTCTCGGCGAATTCCTTTCTTTCTTTCAAGCCCATCAAAAACAGGACTTTCGCCCACACGTCGGCATCCTGGACCGAGGCAGAGACGGCGGTGACCGATTTCAGGTCAAAAGCGAACTTTTCCGGCGCAAGCGGATTGATGATGTGGTGCATCCTTTTCCCGCCGACTTCCCATTTGCGGCGGCTAATGCCCGAGGTGGCCACCGACGCATCGGAAAGGTGCAGGATTATTTTTTCCTCGGCGATGCCTTCCACGCCGATGTTCCAAAGATCGCCATGGTCATCGTCGCCGGAAACAAAGATGTCGCCGCCGGAATCCACCAGAAAATCCTCCACACCCTCGCTGCGGAGATATTTCGCGACCTCGTCCGTCACGAAACCTTTGACGATGCCCGCGAAATCCATGCGGTTTTTGAGCATGATCGACTGGTCGCCGAAAACCAGATCATCTTCCAAGAGGGTGTTTTTTTTCAACGCTTGCGGATCCGCGACGGGCGCGGTGACTTTGGAAAAATCAGTGCTTTTGAAGTCCTGCTTATATCCGGCATTTTCCAGCGCGGCGATTATCCGGGGATCAAACAGGCCGTTTGTTTTCCGGTTATATTCGATTGAGTTTTTGGCGGCCTCGATCATCCACGGCGAACAAGGCATCGTCTGGCCAAGATTAGCGTTGAGCGCCGACAGTTCGCTCTTGGGATCAAAGCGGCTG
Source organism: Minisyncoccia bacterium (assembly GCA_041494985.1). GTDB lineage: Bacteria > Patescibacteriota > Minisyncoccia > Moranbacterales > GWC2-37-73 > JBGQBV01. Next base: position 14,524 of record JBGQBV010000002.1, on the reverse strand, counting down.
AAAATCACCATGGCCTTGGCATAGATATTCTCGATATTTTGGAAATATCTGCCGCTCTGCTCCAGTTTTTCCTTGCCGGCCAGCACCATTTGGATGGACACTTCGGTTCCCAGGGATGAAAAGGCTATTTGAACTTTTTTGCCTACACCTTTTTCCATATCTTTGATGATTGCTTCTGATTATATAGGTTAAAACATATGCTTGCCAGCCAAAAAAATAAATCAGGATAATTTAGAAAAACCTTGAGGCAGGTTCTGCCGTATCCTGATTTATTATACAAGCCGCGAATGACTTTATTGCTCGCTTGGCTTAGTCATTGCTCCGGCTATATGTTCTGGTGCCTGAAGTTGAGCCTGAGGTCGTCCCCCTAGACGTTGAGCCGCTGCGAGAACCCGAAGTCGTCCGGGTGGAAGTCGTGCCGGAACCGGAAGTTGTCCTTGTGGAGGTCGGCGTCGAGGTCGAACCGGTCCGGGTGGAAGTCGTGCCGGAGCCCGAAGTCGATGTTGGAGTCGATGTCGGCGTCGTGATTTTCGGGGCCGTGGTCGTCGCTACCGTGGAAGAAGAAGACGTGCTGGCTACCGGAGTGGTCGATTTGGTGCCGGTTGTCGATTTGGTGCCGGTAGTTGAAGTTGATTTTGCCGGAGCAGCCGTCGTGTTTGATGCGCCCGATGTCGGCGAAGCTGACGAGGCAGCGGCCACGGAAGTTTTAGCCGGGGTTTTGGCGCCAGAACTCGAGGTTGAGCCGGAAGTCGAAGAAGATGAGCTAGAAGTCGGCGAAGCTGACGAAGTGGTGGCTACCGTTTTAGTGGCTGAAGCAGAAGAGTTTGACGCTGTTGCAGCATTGCCGTTGACAACTGACGACGTTGTCGTAAACAGCGATGATGCCGAAGAGTCCGCCAAGAGGTTGCTGCCGTTATTATAACCCGAACCGGTACCGGTTGACTGTGCATTGTCGGAAGATGATTGCAAGGAAACATCCGTTCCTTCCGGACTGCCGTCTGCGGAATCATAGATATCGCCCGAGTCAGTGGTTACGGGATTTTTCGGGGTTGCCTTAGGAATGACATTGTGCTTGATTGCGACCACGCCGGCCGCGGCGAACGCTCCGTTTACGGCCACTACAAGCATCTTTGCAACTTTCATTTTTGTCGTGCTAATCATATTTTTTTGGAAATATTTTTTTAATATTTATTTATAGCGCGAACACACTGCTAATAATACGAATTCTGCCGGAAAATTTTTCAACTGCGATATTCCAACAATTGAGCCTTGGAATGCCCCATCTCTAGGATGTTTTTGTTTTCTTGGCGGGCTTAGGTGCGGGTTTCGGAGCCGGTTTGGGTGCGGAAACAGTTCTAGGCTTTGACGGCGCAAGATTTGCGGAGTTGGCGCCTACGACCGCCTGGGAAGGATTATCTGACGTAATTTGGCTGGGATCGGCGGCTGCAACGTCACTGAGGGCTGCGCTATCCGCAGCTGGATCAGGAGCCACATCGGAAAGATCCTGGGCCAAAACTTCTTCTTGCTGCTTTTTTGTAGTTTGTAGAACAGCGGCGGTGACTAGGATCAGATTGATAAAAACAATGAACACTTTCAGCGAACTTGTTTTTAATTTCTCAAGCATATTTTGCCATTAAGATTTAACCTAAAGCAAAAAAATACCCTTCAGGTATTCTTTCACTCTTATTACTACGCTGAAAATATTTTTTTCTTTATTCCTACTCCAAGACGTTTTTGCGCCTTTTTAGGGCCTCGACAAGACGCAGTTCGATGTTCCAAAGTATGATCACCACCAGAAACGCGTTTGCCCAGAGGAAGATGCCGAAGACGAGCGGATTTTTCATGTCTGTCCCCAGCTGCGCGGCATGGAGCAGCACGATCACATACAGGACGGCGTTCAATAAGTGCACTCCGCGCCACACTTTTTGCGAAATATATCTGCGTCCGTAGGAAGTCGCCACCAGAATCACCATCAGATAAAAACCGAAAATCCCCAGCGCCATCAGCCCAGGTTGGAACGTTGAAGCGAACGGGATGAAAATGTCCTTGAATCGGATGTTGAAAAAATTATCCAGCATCAGCACGCTGCCATGAAAGAGCGCCAGCACCGTAGCTTGGAGGGATATCCAGCGGTGGAAACGCATTGAATAAATCGGCGCGATTATTTTCCGCAGCGCCGGAATGCGCAGCGTGAGCCCCAGAAAAATCGCGACATAGAGCAGCGCGAACGCAACCAAGGCGCTCGCCCGCGACGCATACCACGCCCAAGGCGTCTCAGTTTGCGGCGCACGGGTCTGCGAAATCGGAATCAGCGACCCGGGATACGAATTCGCATCCAGCGGATTTGTTCCGGCAATCACCTCGACTCCGTCGCTATATGTGTCGCCGTCCGTGTCCGCCTTGCTGGAATCGGTGTTATATATCTGTGATTCCCCTTGGTCAGTCAGCCCGTCCGAGTCGCTGTCGACAACCGGCTGATTGTGATAGTCGACCATCGGGTACGATTCTTGCGCCCGGACGCTGCGAAAAAACAGCAGCGAAGCTACTGCCAAAAACACCCAGACTAGTTTATTTTTTCGCGCCATAATGTGTTCTACTGGTTTTGGATTTCATAGTCATCATCAATGCCGTCGAAATTCGCATCACTGACCATCAGCTGCTGCGGGATTTCCGGATAGAGGTCCTGCTCGTCCGGAATGCCGTCGCGATCAGAGTCTGGCAGCTCGAAATTTTTCATTATTGTCGTGATCACTGTTTTGGCCGGTTCCAAGACGATCGTCTGAGTCACTGTCTTGGTCGTTTTCGAAGTTGATGAGCTTGAACCGCCATCATCCTCACTTTCGTCATCCTCCGCCCGTACAAAAGACACCACCGCGAGCAAGACGATGACTGACAGCAATGGCACCAAGGAATATTTCTTCTTGTTCATATTGCCTGATTATGATGTTTTGGTGGTTGATGATGTTACGGGCACTTTTATGGTGGTCGTCTTGGCCGGGATGACCTGCGTCACGGTCACCGGTTTCTGCACGGTCACTGTCGCCGGGTTGTTGGCGATCGTTTCGTTCTTCTGGTTCCTATTTTGGTCCACGATCTGCTGCAATTGTTGGGCTTGGGTCTCTATTCCCTGCTGCGCCTTGTTCACCGCCGCATTAAAATCCGCGTCCTGCTGGTCCTGTTTTTTCTGCTGCTGGTGACGGATGAAAAGCACCCCGCCCAGGACGAGCGCGACATTGATGACCAACACGACGGACTGCAGGAGAAATTGTTTGATCTTGTCTGACATACCGGCTGCCGATAAAAAATTATGAATACATCATAGCATATTTCGTCCCTGCGTGTCGCGGCGCGAGATCAATTGTTTTCGCGGATGCCGACATTTTTGACATATTCGGACATGATTTTGCTGATTTTTTTCAGATCCAGCGTCTTGCCCTTGGTCTTCTTTTTCAATTTCGGGTCAAGAATCCTGGTCTCGCGATATTCCTGGAGATAATATGTCTTGGCGCCCCGGATCCATTCGGCGATTTTCAAAAAATCTTCCTCCGTGTGGATGCCCGGAACGACCGTGGTGCGAAATTCATAGGGGATGCCGGAGTTCATGATCATTTCCAAGCTCAGTTTTATGCGTTTGACATCCGCTTTGAGTCCGACTGTCTTGCTATAATTTTTCGGCTGATTCTTGATATCCATGGCGATATAGTCGGCCAGTTTTCCCTGGATGACTTTTCTCAGGACATCCGGACGCGTGCCGTTCGAATCAAGCTTCACTAGAAATCCCAACGCTTTTATTTTTTTCATGAAATCCAGGATGCCCGGCTGAATGGTCGGTTCGCCACCAGTGATGCACACGCCTTCCAATTTTCCCTTGCGCTTGGCCAGATGCTGGAAAAATTCTTCCTCCATCTTGTTGGCAGAGGGAAACTGCGCCCTGAGCACCAGTTCCGGATTGTGGCAGAAGGGACAGCGGAAACTGCAGCCGACCGTGAACACGGTCGCGGCGATCACGCCCGGATAGTCAATCAATGTCAATTTTTGGATGCCGCCTATTCTCATATTGATGTTGCGAGCTTTTTAGAAAATTCAGGGCGACCCCGATTATAAATCTAGGTCGCCCCACTATCTTTTCAACTTGTCTGCGCTATTGTCGAACGAAGCGAGAGATATGGTTCCGCTCAGCGGAATCATATCCGAGCGAATGATGACAACAAATTGGTTTAATACCGATTTATATCTGCTTGGTAACTACATATTCGGCCCGATCCTTAAACTCTTCCTGCTTGGCCGCATTCCACTGCTGCACCGGACGGATGTAGCCGACAACCCTGGAATACACTTCCGTCTTCTGCTCGACGACGCATTTCGGGCAGATCGGCTGTTCGCCGGCCAGATAGCCATGCACCGGACAAATGCTGAAGGTCGGTGTCAGGGTGAAATATGGCAGCGCGTAGTTCTCCGCGATTTTCCGCACCATATTCTTCACCATCGTGATATCCCAGATGCGTTCTCCCAAGAATCCGTGCAGCACCGTGCCGCCGGTGTATTTCGTCTGCAGTTTTTCCTGAAGATCCAACGCTTCGAAGATGTCTTCGGTGAAATTGACCGGGAGCTGCGATGAGTTCGTGTAGTACGGCTGCACATCGTGGCTTTTCACTTTCTCGTCGTTGGCAAAGATCATGTCCGGATATTTTTTCTGGTCGATCGCCGCCAAGCGGTGGGTGATCCCTTCTCCCGGCGTCGCTTCCAGATTGTACATGTTGCCGGTTTCTTCCTGATAGCGGGTGATGTGTTCACGCATATGCACCAGGATTTCCTCGGCCAGCTTCTGCCCTTCCGGCGTAGTCACGTCCTTGCCGATCAGATTCATCAGACCTTCGTTCATGCCGATCAGGCCGATGGTGGAAAAATGATTCGCCCAATATTGTCCGCGGCGCATCTTGATCGCGTCCAGATAAAACTTGGTATACGGATAGAGTCCCTGCTCCGTCAGGCCTTCAACCAGTTTCCGCTTGGTCTCCAAGCTGTTCTTGGCCAAGTCCATCATCTCATCGAGCCGCTTGAAAAATTCCTTCTTGTTTTTGGAAAGATAGCCGATACGCGGCAGATTGATCGTCACCACGCCGACCGAACCTGTGAGCGGATTGGCGCCGAACAGGCCGCCGCCGCGTTTGTGGAGTTCGCGGTTGTCCAGCCGGAGCCGGCAGCACATCGAGCGGGCATCGTCCGGATCCATGTCGGAATTCACAAAATTGGCGAAATATGGAATGCCGTATTTGGCAGTCATTTCCCAAATGGCATCGAAGCGTTTGTCTTCCCAGTCGAAATTCTTGTCGATGTTATAGGTCGGGATCGGGAAAGTGAAGATCCGGCCGCTAGCATCCCCTTCGGTCATAACTTCCGCAAACGCGCGATTGATCATGTTCATCTCTTCCTGAAAATCGGCATAGGTTTCTTTCTGCACCACGCCTCCGATGATGACCGCTTCCTTCGCCAAGGTCTTCGGCGGAGTGATGTCCAGCGTGATGTTGGAGAAAGGCGTCTGAAATCCGACGCGGGTCGAGACGTTCATATTGAAAACGAATGACTGGATCTCCTGTTTCACCTGCGCATGGGTCAGCTTGTCATAGCGCACGAACGGCGCCAAAAGAGTATCGAAATTGGAAAAGGCCTGCGCCCCTGCGACTTCGCCCTGCAGCGTATAGATGAAGTTTACCATCTGTCCCAGGATGGAACCGAGATGCTTGGCCGGCTTGCACGCTACTTTTCCAGGCACGCCTGTGAAACCGCGGCGGATCAGATCCTGCAGGTCCCAACCGCAGCAATAGGCCGCGATGAGCTGCAGATCATGGATATGAAAATCCCCTTCCTCATGCGCGTTTCTGATTTCTTTCGTGTACACGCGGTTCATCCAATATTTGCTGCTCACGATGGAAGCGATGTAGTTGTTGAGACCCTGCAATGAATAGGCCATATTGGCATTCTCCTTGACCTTCCAGTCAATTTCCTGGATATATTTGTCCACCAAGCTCACAGCTTCGTCCAGGGAATGCTCGGCTTCGCGGATCTTCCTGTGCTGCTCGCGATATAGGATGTAGGCTTTGGCGGTTTCCTCAAAATCCAAGATCATCAGCACGCGCTCCACCATGTCCTGCAGCTGCTCGATCGTGGGGATATCGCCCTTCTTGTAGTTCTTGTTGAGCAGTTGGACCGTTTTGTCGCTCACCCTCTTGGCATCGCTCTTACTGCCTTCGCCGGTGGCCGCCAGCGCCTTTGCGACCGCAATCGCGATCTTTCGCTGGTCGAACGGCACCACGCGTCCGCTGCGCTTCACGATCTTTCTTACCAAGTTTTTGATTTTATTCGGTTTTATCGCCGCCGCCTGAGTTTTTTTCACAACTGATTTTTTCACCTTTTTTTGTGTTTTCATATCCTTGTTCCCCCAAGAATTAGATTTATTTTTAGATTTACACCCGATACAACATTTAAGTTATGCTTGCCGAGACTTTCGAGCTTCTAAGTTTCCATTTTCTCCATCTCCTTGCGGAAACTGTCGGCGGTTTTGAATGATTTATAGACACTGGCGAACCTCAGATACCCCACGTCATCGATTTCTTTGAGCTTTTCCAAAATTATCTTGCCGATTTCCTTGCTGGTGATCTCACTGGACTCTTTCGCCTGGATCTCATATTCGATGTCGCCGATGGCCTTGGCGATTTTTTCCTCGCTGACCGGTCTCTTCTCGATGGCCTTGCGGATGCCGGCTTCGATCTTACCCCTGGCATATTCCTGCTTGCTGCCGTCACGCTTGACCACTGTCAGCTTCATGATTTCCATTTCCTCATAGGTACTGAAGCGCGCCTGGCATTTTTCGCACTCCCGACGCCGGCGGATCGCCTTGCCGTCAAAGGCGTCCCGCGAGTCGACGACTTTCGTTTCACTGTGCCCGCAAAATGGACAGATCATAAAGTTATGTATTTATCGTGTTTTTCAAGCTTTTACACTATATATTGTGTATTGTTTATCCATTATACCACAAGTCAAATTTCTGCCAAGCCTCCCGTTTCAAGCCATTTTTCTGAGTTATCCACAGAACAGGAACGACCGCTTGAAAAAACTATTTTTCAAGCTGCGAACGGACGTGATCGGACCGACAAAAAAACAGGGTTTCCCCTGTTCCTTATTATTCGATAAAAATCCGATCCAAAGATTACTTTTCCATCTTCCTCCGGATAAATGCCGGGATTTCCAGCTCGTCGTCTTTTTCGCTTTCTTTCATGGCAGCGGTATGGTTGACCAGACGCGGTTGGATTTTTTCTTCAATGATCATTTTCGGTTCAAAAATTTTCTTTGTCGGGAACGTCACTGCATCCTGGAATTCATCCTTTTTTTTCTCCTCTTTCTTGTGGGCCGCTTCGTCGACGGCATTTTTCCTGTTTGTCGCCACGCGATGGGACAAAGAGACTTCATTGGAACCCTCGATATTGAAACCTGTGGCAACCACCGTGACGATGATTTCGCCTTTCTTCACGTTGTCATCCACCACCGCTCCGAAAATGACCTTGGCGTTCGGATCGATGCTTTCCGTGATGATGTTCGCCGCTTCATTGATCTCAAGCATGCCCAGGTCGCTGGAGCCGGAAATATTGAACAGCACGCCCTTGGCCCCGTCGATGGACAGTTCCAGCAGTGGACTGTTGATGGCGGTGCGAGCCGCTTCAGCCGCCCTGTTTTCCCCGCTAGCCACGCCGATACCCATGAGAGCTGACCCGGAATCCTGCATGATCGCCCGGACGTCTGCAAAGTCCACATTGACGATTCCCGGCTTGGTGATCAGGTCCGAAATGCCCTGCACGCCTTGCCTGAGAACATCGTCCACGATGCGGAACGCATTGATCAGGGTCGTTTTGCGGTCGATGATCGACAACAATTTATCATTAGGAATCGTTATGAGCGTATCCACCCTGTCTTTCAGATTTTGCAACCCTTCCTCTCCCAGAAACCTCCGCTGCGCACCTTCGAAAGAAAACGGCCTGGTCACGACAGCGACCGTCAGGGCGCCGAGTTCCTTGGCGGTTTCCGCGACGATCGGAGCAGCTCCCGTTCCTGTTCCGCCTCCCATGCCGGCGCAGATAAAAACCATGTCCGCTCCCTTGAGCACATCCTGGATCTCATCCCGATTTTCTTCTGCTGCCTGGCGTCCGATTTCCGGATTCATTCCGGCTCCCAGCCCTTTGGTCAGATTTTTCCCGATATGGACTTTTTCCGAAGCTTTGGAGTGATGCAGGGCTTGCGCATCGGTGTTAATGGCGACAAACTCAACTCCTTTGATCTTGGAATCGATCATGCGGCTGATCGCATTGCCTCCAGACCCGCCGATACCGACGACCTTGATTCTGGCAAATGTCTCAATATCCGGTTTTATTTCTGCCATACTTTTTTAATGATCAATGGCCCGACGGCCAATAATCAAATGATATGAATTTAAATCACTGCGAAATTGCACCCTTTTCTGTTTGTTTTTGTATTGCTTTTTCCAGTACTTAAATCTATCACACCTGCAGTTTCCATGTCAAGAATGATTTTTTATCCCCCACTTAGGCAAAAACGGCCTCGGCTGGATATTTTCAGCCCCCGCCGGATTACGGCAGAAATTTTTTGAGCAATCCTTTGATTTTTTCCAAAGTGTCTCCGGTCTCCCGCGCAAACACACCAAAAGTCTTCCCGCCCAGCAGTCCACCACCTTGCGCCGCTCCCTGTTCCTGTCCCCAAAGGACGAGTCCGGAAACAGTGGCGAAAGACGGATCATCAATTTTGTCCAGCATCCCGCCGAACCCTATCGGAAATCCTATCTGCACAGGCAGTCCGAGTATTTTTTTCGCCAGATCCGCGACATGCGTCATCTTCGCTCCGCCGCCGACCAGAACCGCGCCAGCCGGAAGCAATCCGGCCTTGCCGATATTCTTCAGTTCCTTCTGCACCAAATCAAAAATTTCCTCGAGCCGCGCTTCGATGATTTCTGCCACGTGATGACGGGACACCACGCCCTCTTCCTGGGAATCGATATGCGACAGATCAATGCCTTCTTTCTTGTTCACGTCCTCGGCGGTGGCGTTCCCATATTCCAGTTTTATTTTTTCCGCCACATCGATCGAAGTCCTGAGACCGATGGCGATATCGTTCGTGATGTGCCCGGCGCCGACCGGCAAAATCGCGGTATGGATAAGGTCGCTTTCCTCATAGATGGCCAGCGACGTCGTTCCGCTGCCGATATCGATGAGCACTACGCCCAATTCCTTCTGCTTTTTGCTCAAGATCGCTTTGGCTGCCGCCAAAGGTTCCAGCACGAGATCGTCGATCTCGATGTTCGCCTGCTGGATGCATTTGTTGATATTCTTGACCTGCGCGCTGCTGCTTTCGATCACCAATGCGTCGACTTCCAGGCGGACACCTTTCATCCCCAGCGGATCCTTGATGTTGTCATGGTCATCCAGACGGTATTTCCGCGCGACTATGTGCACGATCTCCCTGTTCATGGGCAACGGGACGATCTGGGCTTCGGCAATCACCCGGTTGATATCATCTTCGGTAGCTTCGCCGTCCGCCCGACCGATGGCGATGACTCCTTTGGAATTCTGAAAACCGATGTCGCAGCCGCCGATGTTGACCACCGCTCTTTTCATTGAAGCACCCGCCATCAGTTCAGCGGTTTCCACCGCTTGGCTGACGACTTTCGTCACGTCTTCCGCGTCGATGATCACGCCGCGCCTGATCCCGAATGAAGGCAACGAGCTCACGCCGATGATGCGCGGCTGCTGTTCGCCCCGAATCTGCCGCGCGATGATCGCGCGCACATTCGACGAACCGATGTCGATTCCGGCAATTATCGAACCGTTATCCTTAGCCATAGTGAAGTAAACTCAAACTGGACGCTCCGGACCCTGCGCCGCCCAGAAATATTATTTAGCCTGCAACTTATTATATATGAATCTGCCCTTCCCCGCAAAACAACCCCGTCGCCTAGTACGAACAGAAAAACAGGAACATGTCACGGACGTATGGATAGAAAATGATTATGCCCACGATCACCGCCACCATCGCGGAAATCAGGACCACGGCCGCCATCAGGTCCTTGATAAGATGCGCGTACGGATGGATCCTCGGCTTCAGGATGTCCACCACACGTTCCAACACCGTGTTGGTCAGTTCCGAGATGAGAACCCACATCATCATCACGATCAAAACGATCGCTTCCCAGTTTTTCACTTTGAAGACCAGGATGAAAATCAACACAAAAAACGAGACGATGATCTCGATGCGGAAATTCTTTTCATGCGCCAACGCATACATGATGCCGTCGCAGGCATGTTTGAGACTTTTTTTGAATCGGCTCACTTCCTCTTCCATTCGTTTTTATCTTAAGGCTTAAATATTTCCGGCAGCCGCGTCTTGGAGCGCGAACATCTCTTCCCCATGGGAAAATCCAAGAAGATGCAAGATGCCGTGGGCAAACACTTTGGCCAGTTCTTTTTCCAGTCCTAGGCCTTCTTTTTCCGCGTATCCCTTGATATCATCATAGCACAAAACCAGCTCGCCTAAAAATAGCACTTCCCCGGGATTTTTCAAGGCTGTCGCCTTCATTTCCTCAATATTTGCATACTCCGCAAAGGACAGGATGTCCGTGACGCTGTCATATTGCCGGTGCTGTTTGTTCAGCTCCTGGATTTCCGCCGGCGCCACCAAGGCGACGCTTATGTTGAGCTCTTTTTCCTGCAAAAAATCCCAATCCATCTCAGCCAAGGTCTTTTCCGCCACCTGGGCAAAAAAAGCGTCCTCGACGGGACTTTGGGTCGTATTGTTGATTTCCAAATCGATTTTCATATGTCAATTATAGCATAAAAAAAGCCGAGATTGATAATCTCGGCTTAGCGGCACTGCTTGGCCGCTTTTATGGCCAAATTTTTGTGCGGACATGGTCCGGCTACAGCTTCACTGCTGTTTGTTACTGTCAGGGGACACAAGATGTTGTCTCCCCAAACCATGCAGGTGCATATGTAGGATGGCGTTTCAAACAGATTTCCCTTTTTTTCTATGTATGGGCAATCCTCTGCCGCTTCGATTGCCGCGGTTGATCCCGCAATCATAAACTTCCTCCCTTTCCTAAGGACCTACCACCGGCTCTGGTCCGTAGCATCCGCAATTGCGACGACAATCGATCATCAGCTTTACGGCAGCCCTGTCCTTGACGGCAGGAAACTTCTCGGGAACAACGAAACAATCATTCTCGTCGGCAACTTCCATTTTGCATTGCGGGCAGAACATTCTTACTTTTTCCGGAAGCACGATGTAATCGACGCGTTCCCCTGCCAAAAACACGGGGTCTATTTTTATTTCGATGGCCATGGCTGCCTCCTTTCACTTTTTCTTCTTTCTTCTTTCTTTCCGGTCATACTTGATGATTTCGTCGGCGGCCGTGACAGCCGCCGAGATGACCTGCTGCTCCTTGCTCGGGCACAGGTCAGGGATTTTCGCTTGTTTGCTGACCGAAATCAGCGGACAGGTGACCACGCCGGGAACAATCAGCGAACAGATGAAAAAACTCTGGCCGCCGACTTTTTCTTTTTCCACGAACATACATTTCTTGATCAACTTGACCAGCTTGGCAACCGACGTACTTTTCTTTGGCATATCCCCTCCTTCATATTTTTAAGAAACGCTTTATTTCTCGTTGGCAATAAAGTCTTCTATCCTAGCAAATCCCTCAAGAAAAGCAAGCAAAAAATAGTCCCGTGAAAGGGACTATTTTTAAAAAAGAAATTTTGTAATTTTATTGCAAATACTCTTCCACGATTTTTTTGACCAGATTGCCGTCCGCTTTGCCTTTCATCCTGCCCATCGCCTGTCCCATCACCTTGCCGATGTCCGCCTTGGAAGCGGCGCCGAAAGAAGCGATGACTTCTTTGACCGTTGCGCGGATCTCGTCTTCAGAAAGCTGCGCCGGCAGATATGGCATGATGATGTCGAGCTCGATCTGTTCTTTTTCGGCCAGATCCTTGCGTCCGCCGTCAGTGAATTGCCGGATGCTGTCGAGGCGCTGTTTGACGGCGCGGCCGATGACTTCCAAGACTTCCTCGTCGCCCAGCCCCGTTTCGCTCCGCCGGCTGGCAGATCTTTTTTCGATTTCCACATTCTTGATCGCGCTGTCGATCAAGCGCAGCGTGTCGCGACGCACGTTGTCTTTCGCGCGCATCGCGTCTTTGAGGTCGGCGGTGATTTTTTCTTTTAGTGTCATAGAAGTATTTGTAACAGAACTTATGTATTTGTTTTTTTGAGAAACTCAACGAAGGCGCCTGATAATTTTCCAGCACAGGCATTTTTATCGAAGTACCGGAGCTGTCTGTGACAAATAATTTTAAGCGCCGGAGCAGTGTATCAAAAAAACAAATGCGTAAGTTCTTAATGATAAGCCTTACAAGCGAATAAATATCCCGGGATATTTATTCGCAAAAAAGCATACTATTCTCCCATTTTGCGCTTGATGTTTTTCAAAGCTTCGTCATCGAATTTTCCAAGTTTCTTCAGCTTGTCGATCTGTTTGCGGATTTTGACTTTGTATAGGGCTTCCTGGCGTTTTTCGGTCTTGCTTTTCTCTTCATTCCTAAAACGCGTCCGGCGGGCGCGGACCAAAACGCCGCTTTGCTGGATCCGGCGTGAAAATCGTCTCATCAGACTTTCGGTGGTTTCTCTTTCTTTTTTCCTTACTTCAATCATAGTAGCCTCCTTTCTTTAGATTACCTCTTTAATCAACCCTTGATATTATATTGATGCTTCCGATAAAAGTCAATTATTCGCCTTCATGCGACACGACCACGTTGTTTTTCAGGATTTTCTTGACCGCCAGCGTCAGTTTGTCTTTGGACACCGTTTCCTGCGTGCCACTGACCATATCCTTGACGATCACCGTATCATCCAGCGCTTCCTTCTGCCCGATGATCAAGGTGATTTCGACGCCCAGATGGTCGGCCAGCCGGAGCTGCGATTTGAGACTCCCCCGGCCGAAACTCTCGGCGGTCAGGATGCTGTTTTTCTGGAGCTCTGCAAAAACCCGCAGACTTTTCTTCTTGGCCAAGTCCCCGAGCTGCGCCAGGAACACATGCGGTTTCGGTTCGATGTAGCTTTTCGCGTGCACGCGTTTCATTTCCTGGACCAGCCGGTCCATGCCCAACCCGAAGCCGACCGCCGGCGTGTGCTCGGCGCCCAACTCTTCGATCAGATTGTCATAGCGTCCGCCGCCGCCCAAAGAAGCTTTTTTGCCTTCTTCGCTGGTGGACCAGATCTCGAACACGGTCTTGGTGTAATAGTTCAAGCCGCGGACCAGGCGCGGGTTGATGATGTAGGGCAGATCCAGTTCGTCCAGATATTCCAGCAGGCTTTTGAAATGCACGCGGCATTCCGGACACAGCCGGTCGATGGATTGCGGCGCCGTGGCCGCCACCTGGATGCATTTGTCTTCCTTGCAGTCCAAGATCCTGAGCGGATTCGTCTCCAGCCGTTTTTTGCAGTTCTGGCACAGCTTGGCTTTTTTCGATTCGAAATACGCCACCAGCAGTTCCTGGTAATCCTTGCGGCATTTCGGACAACCGATCGAATTGATCTGGAACTGGACGTTCTTGATGCCCAGGCTGGTCACGACGCGGTGCGCCAGCTGGATGAGCTGCGCGTCCAAAATCGGATCCTGTTCGCCGAACATGTCGAAATTCGCCTGGAAATGTTCGCGATAGCGGCCTTCCTGCGGACGGTCATAGCGATAGACCGGACCGGTCGAAAACAATTTCACCGGTTTGGACAGCACGTTCATGCCATGCTGGATGTAGGCCCGCGCGATTCCAGCGGTGAACTCCGGCCGCAGCGCGACCTTGTCGCCGCCTTTCGTGGTGAACGTATACATTTCCTTGTCCACGATGTCCGTGCCTTTGCCGACGCTGCGGATGAAAAGATTGGCATATTCCACTGCCGGAGTGTCGATCCGTCCGAAACCATATTCAAGAGCCATGCGGGAAATGACCCGCCGGATCTGGTTCCAATACGGCTGATCGCCGGGCAACAGATCGCGCATTCCTCGAGGCGGCTGCATCAGGATCGGTTCCTGCGGTTCCTTCACCTTTTCTTTGGAAACTTTCTTGGCGGTTTTTTTCGCCGGGCTTGTCTTGGCTTTTTTGCTTTTCCCTTGGACCATAAGAATATAGCGTTAAGCGGATTATATTGAAACCTACAAAACTTCAGCTTTGGAAAACGGCCAGGCGCGGATCAAAACCTTGCCGATGATGTCGCTTTTCGGAACCGGCCCCCAAGCGCGCGAGTCATAGCTGGCCGGTCGGTTGTCCCCAAGCACGAAATATTGCTGGGCATCCAATTTCATGTCCACTGTCCCTTTGGTGATCAGGTTGCTTGCCAGGTATGCGTGTTCGTCCAGCACGAATCCGTCAGGATTCTGGCTGTTATAGATGGTGATTTTGCCATTTTCCAG
>JBGQBV010000001.1:0-26357 GCA_041494985.1 Minisyncoccia bacterium | reverse complement strand
GCACACTATGAAGTGCGTAGGCCCGTCTCGCCCGAGGCGTAGCCGAGGCGGACGAAATGCAAGTGATGAACGTTAAGAAATTTCTCAGCGGTAATCCGCTAGAAATTTTAGTGAAGAACGCCGCATTTGCCACAGCATCTTCATCCGTGTGCGAGTTTTCTTTCCTCCACCTTTCTTTTGCGGAAAAAGAAAGGTGGAACTGAATTTATTGAATTAAAAAAAGCCAATGAGAGAATCCTCAAAGGCTTTGTTCATAGACTATCACTACCCAACTACTCAAATATGGTAGCCGATGTTTTGTTGCTCGCTGTCATCTTTTTCACGATTTTGTGAATAAGCGGAGGGACAACAACTGCTGTGAGAATGTATCCGCCGTACCCAAGCAGTATTCTGCTGGCTAATGCAATGCCAAATGCAGATGCTGCTATCATTCCGATTATCATCGCATTCAGCGACATACCGAATTCCGTCGATGGATCGGGCATATTCCTGAGAGCAAACGCCATGTAAACATACGTCCCAATTCCCACTACTGCAAAAAACATATAATCAATACTATCTAACACGGTGCACCTCCTTTTGTGAACGAACTTCTCATATTTTATTCACTAACCTAATAGTATACTCCTAAAATCGCGTTTTGTCAATAGCTAAGCCGTTTTTGGCTTTGTTGATGTGAATAATAGGTGTACAAAATTACCTCTGCGGACTGTTGATTTAGCTTGCAGTCTTGCTATAATTAACTGACTTATGACTTCAGCAAAAAAACAATCTGACGACCTGCGGACTCCTCCGCACAACATCGAAGCCGAGCAATCGGTGCTGGGCTCTTTGATGTTGGAAAAAGATGCGGTGATCAAGATTGCGGATCTTTTGAAAGTCGGTGATTTCTACAAGGACATCCACAACATCATCTATGAAACGATGCTGGAACTGTATGAACAGCGCGAACCGCTGGACGTGCTCAGCATTTCCAATAAGCTCGATGAAAAAAAGAAATTGGAAAAAATCGGCGGCTCCACCTATCTCGCAACCCTTGTCGGCACCGTGCCGTCCGCCTCGCACATCGTGCACTACGCGAAAGTCGTGCAGAAGAAAGCTTTGCTGCGCCGTCTCATTAGTGCTGCTACCGAAATCATTGAGACCGGCTATCAGGAAGGCAATGACATTGAGAAGATTTTGGATGACGCTGAACAGAAACTTTTCGGCGTTTCACAGAAATACATCAAACAGGACTTTGTGCCGATCCGCTCGATTTTGGAAGCGGCTTTCAACCGCATCGACGAACTGCATCGCGACGGCAACAAGTTCCGCGGCATCCCGACCGGCTTTGCCGATCTCGACAACATTTTGGCCGGCTTGCAGAAATCCGATCTTTTGATCCTGGCGGCCCGCCCGTCCATCGGAAAAACCTCGCTAGCTTTGGACATCGCCCGGCACGTGGCCGTGCGCGAAAATGTCGCAGTGGGCATGTTCTCACTGGAAATGTCCTCCGACCAGCTCGTCGATCGTATGCTGGCGGCCGAAGCGAACGTCGATTTGTGGCGCCTCAGGACCGGCCGGCTCAAAAGCGAAGGCGACAACAATGATTTCCAAAGGATCGGCGACGCCATGGGCATATTGTCCGAAGCCAAACTCTTCATCGACGACACAGCCAGCGCCAACATCATGGAAATGCGCACGATGGCGCGGCGCCTGCAGGCTGAACATAACTTGGGACTCATCATCATCGATTATCTGCAACTTATGGAAGGACGCGGCGGCGACAACCGCGTGCAGGAAATCTCCGAGATTTCCCGCGGACTCAAGAATCTGGCGCGCGAACTGAACATTCCGATCATCGCCCTTTCGCAGCTGTCCCGCGCCGTCGAATCGCGCTCGCCGCAGATCCCGAAACTTTCGGATCTCCGCGAATCCGGTTCCATCGAACAGGACGCCGACGTGGTGCTCTTCCTCTACCGTGAAGACCGCGAAAAACCTGACACACCGAACAAAGGCATCGTCAAAGTGATGATTGCCAAACACAGAAACGGCCCGATCGGGGAAATCAGCTGCTTCTTCCAGGAAAACTCGGCCAGTTTCAAATCGTTGGAAAAAATACATAAACAGTAAATAAATTTTAAAGACTAAATTTTAAATTTTAAATGAATATCAAATGACTAAATGTTTTAAAATTTAAACATTGAAAATTGATTAAAAAATTTAAAATTTAAAATTAAAAATTAAAAAGTGTATCCTAAGGCTTTCCAAAAACTGATCAAAAATCTTTCCGCCCTGCCTTCGGTCGGCCCCAAGATGGCCGAGCGCCTCGTGCTGTTCCTTTTCAAGCAGGACATCGAGAAGATCCGCGATTTCGCGGAGAATCTGTTGGAAATAAAGAACATGCGGATCTGCCGGCGCTGTTTCAACATCGCTGAGGGCGAGCTGTGCGAATATTGCAAAGACTCCAAGCGCGACCAGCATTCCATCTGCGTCGTAGAAGAACCGTTGGACATCATCTCCTTGGAACGCACCAAAGCCTACCAGGGACTCTACCATGTGCTCGGCGGCGTTCTGCAAGTCGGCGATGCCGGCACGGACCTCAAGATCCCTCAGCTCATCGACCGCATTGAAAAGGAAAAAATCACCGAAGTCATCCTGGCGACCAACCCCACGACCGAAGGCGACGCGACCGCCCTCTATCTAAAACGCAAGATCCAACCTTTGCATATAAAGATCACCCGGCTCGGACGTGGCCTTTCCACCGGCGCCGACCTGGAATACGCCGATGAGATCACCCTTTCCGAAGCGTTGACAAACCGCAAGGAATTGGTATAATCAAAAACCGATTCGGAAATATAGACGGAGTTCTTTTCAATCAACCCTAATAGTGAAAGGAGTTTCTTATGAATTCAGTTTTTGCAATGCGACAGCTTATTCAGTCCTGGAAAATCGGAGATCGTCCTCTTATTCTAAATAAAGAGGAACTTAAACTCTTTATTCCCCATCGAGAAAGAGCATTGAAAATTGACGCGGTGCAATTTGATCCAAGCAATAAAGAACAAATAAAAGGGTTTAAAATGGTTCTGGCAGATGACCCTGATCTTTACGGTCATTTCCCTGATAAACCAATGTATCCAGGTGTAAGCATTGCCGAATGTGCCAATCTGACTGCCGCCATGCTTGTCATGCTTGCCGACGAAAACATGGGTGGATATCCAACAGTGCTTGATTTCTACTGTCAATGTAAGCGTCCCTTGCTTCCTGGCGATACCATGGAAATTGCTCTGGAATTAAAGGATTGGGAAGCCAAAAAAAGATTTTACTACTTCGAATACGTCGCCCGAAAAAAGGTCGGGGAAATAATGAAAGTTGTGGCCGAAGGAAATATAAAAGGTACTGCCACATAAGACGTAAAAAGTACGCAACAAAAAATCCCCAACCGGAAAGCCGGCGGGGATTTTTAATTTTGCAAAGTATTTTTCGTGCTTTATGTTTTATGCTCCATGATCCATGATTATGCAATCTTCGTGATTTCAACTTCAGTATAAGTCTGCCTGTGTCCGAATTTCACCTTGTAGCGTTTCTTGGCCTTGTGCTTGATGCCCCAGACTTTCTTGTGGCGTCCTTGTTCCATGATCGTCGCTTCCACTTTCGCGCCCTTGATGAAAGGGGTTCCCAGTGTCACATCCTTCTCGTCGCCGAGAAAAAGCACTTCTTCGAACGTGATTTTCGCGCCGGCTTCGCCTTCAAGCTTTTCGATCTTAATCTTGTCGCCCTGAGCCACCTTGTATTGCTTTCCGCCTGTTTTGATGATTGCCAACATGTCTTTGCATTATGTTAAGAATAATTTATATGCACGTATTCCAGTATACCTCGAGAAGCGGATTATGTCAACCCAGCACTAATTTAGCACTTTATGGATATTTTTCTATGGTAATTTTATTGTAATTTTGCAATAAACTAAATAATAACTCAGCTTTGAGCTCAATTTGCGCCTTTGGCGCGGTGCTAATTTAGTGCTGGGTCAATAGTGCCCTGTCTCAGCCAAAAACTATTCCAAAACCGCCTTGATCCGCCGGATGCCGGCCGAGGAAGCCTCTTCTTTTTGGATCTTGAAATGGCCTAATTCCCCTGTTTTTTTCGCGTGCGGACCGCCGCATATTTCGCGACTGACCGTCTGATCGCTATCAGGCCCGATGGAATACACGGAAACCGTCTCGCCATATTTGGCGCCGAAAACGCCCATAGCTTCCTTCTCACGCGCTTCGTCGAGCGTCATCTCTTCGCGGACGACCTCCATGTTAGCCTCGATGGCACCGTTGACCAGCTCCTCCACTTTGGCAATCTGTTCCGGCGTCATCTTGGTCGGATGCGAAAAATCGAACCTGAGCCGCTCCGAAGTTATGTTCGAGCCCTTTTGATACACGCGGTCTCCCAATACCGTCCGAAGCGCCGCCAGCAGCAGATGGGTGGCGGTGTGCAGCCGCGCCGTGTTCTCATCCTGGCTTTGCAATCCGCCTTTGAACGCTCCAGCTGAAGCGGTGCGGGAAAGGGTCTGGTGCTTTTCCAACTCTGTCTGAAAACCTTTCTCGTCGATTGTCAGGCCTTTTTCCTTGGCGATTTCCCTGGTCAGTTCGATCGGGAATCCGAAAGTGGTATAGAGATTAAACACCACGCTGCCAGGCAGTTCCTTGACGACCTTTATCGTTTCGTCAGTTCCGGTCGCCGGAGCGCCGCCTTCCTTGGCCAGGACATAATCCTTGATCACCTTGTTGAATTCCTTGAGCCCCGTTTCCAAGGTATTCCTGAACTTGTTTTCCTCTTCCAGCAGGACCCTCTGGATGTCTTTTTCTTTCGTTTTCATCTCCTCGTAAAAACCGCCGTACATTTTCACGACTTCCGCGGAAAGATCCTGGCTGAATCCCCCTTCTTTCAGCCCGATGCCCTGCGCATATCTTATCGCTCTGCGTATCAGGCGCCTCAAAACATAGCCCCGTTGCACATTGGACGGGATCACTCCGTCCGCAATCATGAACGTGCTGGCTTTGATATGGTCCGCGATCACCCTGAACGATTTTTTCACATCTTCATTCTCGTCATATTCTTTGCCGGACATTTCGGCAATCTTGGCAAAGACAGGTTTGAACAGTTCCGTTTCAAAAACATTCTCCTGACCGGCCAGGACCGCCAGTGTCCGTTCGACGCCCATGCCCGTGTCCACGTTGTGCTGCGCCAATTTTTCAATCGTGCCGTCCGCTTGCTTGCTCCACTCCATGAAAACATTGTTCCAGATCTCGATGATGCGTCCGCAGGCTACCAGATCGGCGAATTTGCCTTCCATTTTTCCTTCTTGCGGCCGCGTATCATAGAACATTTCCGTGTCGCCGCCGCATGGACCGACGCTGCCGGCGATCCAGAAATTATCCGCCGTGCCCAACGGGATGATCCGCACGTCGTCTTTGATCATTTCGTCTTCGCCGGCTGTCCCATTCGACAATTTGTTTTTGGAAAAAACTTCCTGCCATATACCTATCGATTCCTCATCGCGCGGAATATTCCCTTCGCCTTTGAACACCGTGACATAGAGCCGGCTCGGATCCAGCCCCAAACCCGCTTTTTTTTCGGTCAAAAACTCATAGCTCCACTCGATGGCCTCTTTTTTGAAATAGTCGCCGAAACTCCAGTTCCCCATCATTTCGAAGAATGTGAGGTGCCGGTTGTCACCCACCTCGTCGATGTCGGCCGTGCGAACGCATTTCTGCACGCTGGCGACGCGCTTGCCTCCCGGATGTTCCTCGCCTAGCAGATAGGGCACCAGCGGATGCATCCCGGCGGTCGTAAACAGCGTCGAAGCGTCGGTTTCGCGCGGCACCAAAGAAGCCGAAGGGATGATCGTGTGCCCTTTGGCTTGGAAAAACTTGAGGTATTTATCCCGGAGTCCTTTGGCTGTCATATGCTTAGTTGATCATTTGCATCATGGATGTTTTGACTTCCCTGGTCTTGCTGCCCAGTTTTATGCGGTAATCCTGCTCCTTGAAAAATTCTTCCACGGCTTCCTCCGGAGCGATTTCTTTCGCTTCCAAGGCGTGTCCGACTTTCCACATCCGACTCGCGCCCATGGAAGTCAGCGATTTCAATTCATTTTCCTCGATGACTTTTTTTACTGCTGTTTCGAATTTGCTGGCCATATTTTTAGAAATAAGGATTTATCTTACATTTAGCGCCCCAAGGAATTCATCTGGTGCTTCAGTTTTATGAGTTCATTGCCCAGCAGGACGCCATCTGCCTGGAATTTTTTCAGTTGGCCTTCCTTAGAAAGGATCTCAGCCTGCAGCAGATTCGCCTTGTGCTTGAGGTCGCGCAGCGCGGTTTCGATCTCGATCTTGGCGCGCGCGTTCTTTTTGATGTCGGAATCCTTCAGCAGAATCTCCAGCTGCAGTTTTTTCCTGTCAGCCAGAAATTGCGGGTCTTGGTTTTGCATAGTTTTTGTTGGTCAAGGATTACGCGACAATGACGCCTCCGCCCAGGACCTCGTTGTCGTCCGAATAGAAAACAGCTGATTGTCCGGGCGTCACCGCCTTCTGCGGCTCCTTGAATTGTACCATATAAGCGGCTTTTCCGCCCTGGGCGGGATTTTTCCGGCCTGCCTCCACGCGACTGATCGTCGAGCGCACCAACGGATGGCGATATCTTATCTTTACGTTTATTTCCGCCGGAAATTCCGGCTCTGCGACCAGCCAATTGCCCGCTGCGACCAGCATCGATCGCTTGTGTATTTTCTCGTCGTTCTCGTCGTTCGTCACGACCAGGCGATTGCTGCGGAAATCCCGGCTGACGACATAGTAGGGGCCGCTGCCGCCGATGTTGATCCCTTTGCGCTGGCCGATGGTGTATATTTCCAAGCCTTCGTGCGTGCCGATCTTTTTCCCGCTCTCCAGCACGATGTCTCCCAGCGACAAGTCCAGATGGCGCTTGATGAATTCGGTCGGCGTTTTTTCCGGTGTGAAGCAAAGCCCTTGTGAATCATCTTTGTCGAAAACCGGCAGTTTGAACCCCTCGGCGATCTTCCTTATCTCGGGTTTCTTATATTTCCCGATCGGAAACAGCGTCCGCGCCAGCTGCTCTTGCGAAAGCGAATAGAGGAAATAGGTCTGGTCCTTTTCGCCGTCATAGGAAGTGTAGAGATGATATTTGCCGCCGATTTTTTTTATTTCGGCATAATGTCCGGTCGCCACATAGTCGGCGTCCATTTCCAGCATCTTTTTCAGCAGGAAATTGAGCTTGATCCGCTCATTGCAGACGACGCACGGGTTGGGCGTCCGACCGGCTTTCGTTTCGGAAAGGAAATAGTCCACCACTTCTTTTTTGAACTCCTTGGCGACGTTCGCGGTATAGAGCGGAATGTCCAGGATCTGCGCGACCTTGCGGGCATCCTGCTGCGATTCGACGGAGCAGCACTTGTTTTCCCTGAGCGCATCCTGACCCGGCTCTTTCCAAAAATGCATGAACACGCCAATGACTTCATAGCCTTGTTTTTTGAGCACCGCCGCCGCGACCGAAGAATCCACGCCCGCTGACATGCCCACGATCACCCGCTTTTTTGCCTTGTTTTTCTGCATATGTTACCCATGATATCACCGTTTTTGCCTGTTGTAAACGCACAAAAATCAAAAAACTCCTGCTCGGAGTTTGATGATGGTTGGTTTATTTTTCCTCTTTGGAACTGCGGTTTTTGTTGATCAGGCTGCGCACCTCGTCCAGGTTTATGTTCGGCTTGGGACGCGCCGATTTGAATTTTTTCGGCGCGATGTGCTGCATCTGGGAAAGGGACATCGGCTTGTCCTTGGGCGCATATGCTTTGTGTTCCATATGCCTTTCGGCTGGTTGAACGACCTTAGCTGCACTGGCAGTTTTGGCCGGATGCACTGGCTTGGCGGTCGCTGCATGGATCTTGGCATTTGCAACCGTCTTTTCTTCCTGCCGTTGCATCTTCCTTTCCTGAGCCAACTTTTCCTTTGCTGTCATGCGCTGATAGTCTTTCAGGCAATCCTTGCAGAAAGTCGGCCTTTTCCCGTCCGGTTGGAACGGCACTTGTATTTCCGTGGCACACATGTCACAGATTGCGTCAAACATCGGTTTGAGCGCCACTAGCGGCTGCTCTTCCGCTAGTTTTTCTTCCTCTTCTTTTCGGGCAGGTTTGGCTGCCGATTCTTGAACTTTGAAGGAATCTTTCACCAGCTGCTCCGCCGCTGGTTCCTGCATTTTTTGCGGCCGCGGAAAAGAGATGACAGTGTGGTTATTTGGAAAATTCGGATTCGTATTCTGATTTGAAACTGCTGGCGGCTTGTTGACGGTCGGAAAACCGGCCGCCGGCATCATGCCCGCCCAGCGGGCGATCTTGTCTTCCACCTCAGCTTTGCTTGACGCATAACGTTCGCGCGAAACAGCGATGACTTTCTCTTCGTTGCCCGCTGTATCTTCGATATAGACAGGCGGCATGGTCGTCGCGGAAAACGCGTCGCCAGCGATGCCGTCGATCATCAGTTTCAGATAGATGTTGTATTTTTGCAGATTGACGATGTCATTCTGCATGAAAACGGGCTCGAACTCCTTTTCCAGAAATTCGGCGTCTGTCGCTCCGACGCGGAACGAGATGATCGTGCCGGCATTTCCGAAAATGGCATCCCGGACCTTCTCGTCAATCTGCGTGATGTATTGGTTGGCCAGAATCAGGTCCAGACGGTATTTGCGGGCTTCAGACAGGATGTTGGCGAACGATTCGGTGGCGAAGTTCTGGAACTCATCCACATAGAGATAGAAGTCCTTGCGGGTTTCTTCGGGAATATCCACGCGTCCCATGGCCGCCAGCTGGATCTTCGTGATCATCATGGCGCCGAGCAGGGCGCTGTTGTCCTCGCCGATCCGGCCCTTGGACAGGTTCAGGATCAGGATCTTTTTCGCATCCATCAGTTCGCGGATATCAAAAGACGACTGCGTCTGACCGACGATGTTCCTGATCAAGGAGCTGGACAGGAATTGTCCGACTTTGTTCTGGATCGGCGAAATCACTTCCTGCAGCACCCGATCGTTCCATTTGCTGAACTCATCCACCCAGAACTGTTTCACGACCGGATCAGTGATCTTGTCGACGACTTTTTCCCGATATTTCTTGTCGACCAGGATCCTCGTCACGCCGAGCAGTGTGCTCCCCGGATATTCCAAAAGCGCCAAAATCGCATTGCGGAGGATATATTCCAGCCGCGGTCCCCAGGAATCCGCCCAGATCTTCTTGAAAACCCCGATGAGTCCCGATGCCACCAAATGCCGGTATTCCGGATCAACCGCTTCCATCACGTTGAAAGCCAGCGGAAAATTCTGATCCGCCGGATTAAGGTATACTACGTCATTGATGCGGCTTGAAGGTATGGCTTTGAGCAGTTTTTCGGCCGTGTCGCCGTGGGGATCGATGTAGCAGACACCGTTCCCGTTGCGGATATCCTGCACGGCCATGTTTTCCAAAAGATTGGTCTTGCCCATGCCGGTTTTCCCGACAATATACATATGCCGGCGGCGATCATCGGTCTTTATGCCGAAGACCCGCTCCTGGTTCCGGAAGTTCGTCTTAGCGAAAAAATTGATTTCAATATTGCTCATATTCGTAACTAGCGTTGTAGTTAATAAGTAAAAGACCTATTCTATCGGCAGATTGGACGGCGCACCGCCGCGTTTTGCTTCCGTGCGGGTCAATGAAGGCGCGACCACATTCATATCCGGGAAATGGAACAATGTCGCCAGTTCCTCGACGCTCATGACCACGGAATTCGGCGACATGCTCCTGTCCTTGTAGCGGCGGAAAATCTTATACTGCAGATAGCGCATGCGTTGCTTTATGAAAACATAGTAAGGGGAAGTCTTGGTGCTGTTGTTCGGTTTCAAACTGTTGAGATTCTCGTCATTGAACGGCCGCATGGCTCCGAAAAAAGCATTGAGTCCCACGCCTTTGTCATAATTTTCCCGGCGTCCCAGAAAAAGGAAACGTCCTTTGACATAGAACTGCACCTTGCCGAGATTTTCTTCCACCGCCTTGAGCACATCCCTTTCTACCGGAGACAGGCGCACGTCCAGCGGCTGCTCTTCTTTGGCTGATTCTGACGCGAATTCCACGGGACTATGGAAGGCTTTGGGAATATTGCTGAAAACATCGACGATGTCTTTCCGGATGCGTTCCAGGATGCTTTCGTGCTTGACCTCCCTGCCTTTGAGCTTGTCCAGGACCGGCTTGCCCTCCAGGCCCGCCCATCTCGGACTCGTAGGCTGGATGATCCATTGCAGCCAGATCTTCTGGTTCGGTCCCAACTTGCCCATGGTCTCGATGAGCCCGGCCAGCGGGTCGATCATCTTGCCAGTGATGGATTCCTCATATTGCGGATAGGTCTTGATCGGATAGGCGCTGTGTTTTGACAATTCGAAATCCGTTCCCCAAAGGTCCCATTGGCTGTTCGGGACGACCTTCGGCACGTCATTGACGTAGTCCGGAACTTCAAGGATTTCCACATCCGGATATTGCGCATAAAGATGCGCTTCGACCAGATGCCGGAATTTTTTCATTGACCAGACATAGAAATGGACGTTGCCGGAATCGCCCACGATTTCCAAACTCATATAATCCGTAAACGCCCCATCGATATAAGTTTCGATGGGAGTGAAGGCCTTTTCCACTCCGGCGAAAGCCATGATGAAATTCTCCATCGATTTCGGGCTTTTTTCGATATTTTTCGGCGGAATAAGTTCCAGCAGCACCCAGTCAGGCGCCGCAGAATATTTTCCCTGGATATGGTACATCCACAGCTCCTTGAACAGGAAATAAAAAAGAGGCGGCAAAACAATGAACCACACGTAGCTCAAAGCTTGACCCGCCTCTTTCGTTGAAGTGACTATTTGCTGCAGTGAATTTGAAAGAATGTCCATTTATTTTTCTTTTCCCTTTAAACCTATTTTTTTATTGAATATGCCCCGCTGTTCGATTTGGAAAAATAGTTGTTGAGATTGATGACGATGGTCGATTTTTTCACGCTCCTGACCTCCAAAACCTTTTCGAGGATCTCTTCCCGGCTCAGCGGCTTGTTGCTGTGGCCCAGGATCTCCTCGATCACGTCCTTGACCGTGCCTTTCTTATATCCCCATTCTGCCAGCGCATAGATTCCCCGTCCGACCAGGACGAAATTGCTGTCCTTGATCAATTCGTTGTGCACCGTCTGCGGATGAGTCTTTTTCTTGTTCAACTTGTACTGGTCTATTTTTTTCGCGATATCGCGGAAATGCAGAGGCTTTTCCGATTCCTTGAGAACCAGATAGGCTTTTTCCCGCGTTCCTTTCGGAGAAACCTCTTTCCATCCGGCAACTCCCCATTTCCCGAAAGCGTTCTGTTTCATTTCCTCCGCCACTTCCATATGATGGGCGAAAGTTTCCCGGGAAAGGTCTTTTTTGTCGGCCTTCACCTTTTCAAACAGTTCGTCGAACAGGAAGGTTTTTTTCTGGTCTTTCAGGATGGCTATTGCCACGTTCTTCACGGCTTTCCAGCTTTCAATGTTGAAATCAGGCAAGGCATAGGAAAACTTCAGTTCGCCCTTGATCTCACTGCTGACAACGCTGTCAAAACATTGCAGGAAAAAACTGACCGCAGCTTCTTCGCTGGCGTTTCCTTTTCCCAAGGCTGACAGGAGTTGTTTCTCCTCCATTATACCACCGTTTGTCCGCACCGCCAAGACGACAGCCTCCTGAATCTGCAGGAAGATCGGATCATTCTTTTTTTCCCGGACTTTCTTGAGCACTTCTCGGATGATCTGCCGCACCCGTTCGCGGGTGATGTGATATTTCTTGCCGATTTCCTCCAGCGTCATCGCGTTGCCGCCGAAAACACCGTAGCGGCTGAAGATGATTTCCTGCGACCGCAAGGACAGATTGGCGACAAGCTGCCGCAAAGAATTAGAAAAAAACATATTCTCGGAGACAGCAGCCTTTTTTGCCTGATTGAGGGATGTTTTCATATGTTATGACTTCTATGGTTAATAATTTTAGGGTTCAAATTATATTACCACATATTAAATTATTGTCAAGAGCTATGCTGATTTTTGCATCCGCGCAACATTCCGCGCTTTTAGTCAATGCGGCAGCGGCCGCCGGCAGCGGCGAGCCGCAAAAAAAATCGGACAGCTTGTTTTTGCTGTCCGATTTTCCCTGAAAGAATATTTTTTGTCATTTCCGCACTCTTATACCCAGCTCACTCCCTGAAAAATCAGCTGTTTTTTCCGTATTGGATTTATCTCAACACGGCATTCAGTTCCTGCACGGTTTTTTGGCGGATTGCTTCCTGAATCTTGTTGATTTCTTCGTTGGTCAAGGTTCTTTCCGATGAACGATACACGATGCGGAAGGTATAGCTTTTTTTGTCCTTCCCGAACTTTTCTTCATTTTCATATTCATCCAGAAGTTTCACTTCCTCGATCAGATCATTGGCATGGTCACGGACAATTTCATAATAATTATTGAGGTTTATGTTTTTGTCGATGATAAATGATATGTCACGGACAACCGGCGGGAATTTGCTGACTTCCTTGAACTTGCTGTCTATGTCCTCGAATTGGCTTGTGATTCTTGGGTCATTTGACCAAAGAATCCGGATATCCGGTATTTCCATCTTGATCATCGCCAATCTTTCTCCGAAACCGAAAGCCCAGCCGTTATATTTTTCCGGATCCAAACCGAATTTTTCCAAAACTACGGGATTTACCAGACCGGCGCCATTGACCTCCATCCAATCGCCGTTGAACATGATATCCATTTCCAAACTTTCCACGGTGTAGGGAAAAGTGTCATCAAGGAATTTGTGTTCGATATCCGCCCCGAAAATCCCCTTGGCCAGATCGATCTGGACATCTTTCAGGTCCTGTTGGGTGATGATTTTTTTGTCTTTCTTGCAGATCAACAACCCGTCAATTTGATGGAAGGCGGGAAAATGATGCCTGTCGATTTCGTCTTTCCGATAAACAATTCCGGGAGCCAAGGCCTTGATCTCCCCCTCTTCTTCCAATTTTTTCAAGACTTCCTTGTCTTTCAGATAAAAAGACCAAAAAGCTGTCATCTGGGTCCGCAAAAGATATTCTTCATTGACATAGTATGTGTCGGTTTCTTTTCGGCTTGGATGATCTTTCGGGGTGTTCAGCAGATCAAAACATTGCTCGACGGTTATGATTTTCGGGAATTCAACGATGTCAAACCCATCAAACCTCGGCAAATTGATTATCTGATCAAATAAGATTTTCACCGGCGAATTCTCTTTTCTGGTAAGGTCAGGCAAAGCCAAAAGCCTTTTGATGCGCTCAGCCTTGATGTCACTTCTTTTATCCAATTCTTCTATTAAAACTTTTTCGTTTGGATCCTCAATAACAATCTTTCGCATATTTTTGTCACCCTGATCAGTTATTTATTCAAATTAAGATATTTTGCAAATTCCATTCCAACCATGGCTTTTTCATTCAAAATCATAATCCCGCTATGATTGCTGCCCAGCCCAAGCTCATCCGTCGCACACAGCATCCCGAAGGATTTTACTCCGCGGATTTCCGCCTCTTTGATTTCCATCCCGCCTGGCAGTTTCGCTCCAACAAGCGCGACCGGAACAAGTTGTCCGACTTTGATGTTCGGTGCGCCACAGACAATTTGCAGAACTTCGGAGCCGACATCGGTTTTTGTCACTTGGAGTCTGTCCGCGTTCGGATGTTTGGCGATTTCCAAAATTTTTCCCACCACGACATTTCCAAAAGAATGCGCCAGCTGACTTTCTGGCGCCTTTTTGGTTGATTTTTCAGTGTCTAGTATTTTTTTGAACCAATTGTATAGAAATTTCATATGGATTTTATCTTATCAAACAGATCATTTTTTGAATACTATTTTTACGAATCCCATCTTGCCGATTTTCAAAACCTGTCCGTCATTTTCTTTCGCCACCATGGCTTGCGGATCGGTGATCTTCTTGTCATTGATCGAAACCCCGCCCTGCTCGATCTTGCGGCGGGCATCGCCCAAGCTGGTCGCGTTGCCGGACGCCACGACAAGCTCCGTCAGCTTCATCGAGACGCTTTGCACTTCGAACTGCGCGATGTCCTGAGGGATTTCCTTTTTAGAAAACGTGTTGATGAAATATTCGCGCGCCGCCCGAGCCGCATCTTCCCCGTGATAAAGCTTGACGATTTCGTCGGCCAAAGACAGCTTGGCATCGCGCGGGCTCAGTTCCTGTTTTTTGGCTCCAACTGCTGTCAGGAGCTTGCTCCAAAAAGATTTTCCCAGATTCATCCTGCTTTCCTTGTCTTTTATTTCCGCCAGCGGCAGACGTGTGCAATGGATGAAATATTTTATGATCAATTCATCCGGAACGCGCATGATTTTCCCGAACATGTCGTTCGGCTGGTCGGTCAGATTGACCGTGTTGCCCCAGCTGGAACTCATCTTGCGTCCGTCCGTGCCTTCGATCAGATTGACCATCAGGACATCCTGCTGCGGCTGCTTGAAATGTTTCTGCAGTTCGCGTCCGGAGAGCAGATTGAAACGCTGGTCCGTGCCGCCCAATTCCAAATCCGCCCTGACCGCCACGCTGTCATAACCTTGCATCAATGGATACAGCAGTTCTCTGAGCGAAACACGCTTGCCTTCATCCAGACGCTTTTTGATATTTTCCCGCGCGCTGAATTCATGTAAAGAAAACTGATCGGCGTGTTCGCCGATTTCCGCGTAGCCCAATTTGGCCAGCCATTCGGAATTAAAATGGAATTCCACTTTTTCCATGTCCAGAATTTTTCCGGCTTGTTCCTTGTATGTCGCGAGATTCTTTTTGACCGTGGCCGCGTCCAGCATCGGCCGTTCGCTTTCCTTGTCAGAAGTATCCCCGATCACTCCCGTGAAATCACCGATGATCAGGACGACCTGATGGCCCAATTGCTGCAGGTCTTTCATTTTGAGCAGCACTGTCGCCCGACCCAGATGCAGATTCGGGCTGGTCGGATCGATGCCCAATTTCACCCGCAATTTTTCGCCGCTCAAGAGTCTTTTTTTGAGATGCTCGCGTTCAATCACCTCGCTCACTCCGCGGCTCAGAATCTCATCAATTTGTTGTTCTATATTTTTTTCCATATGCAGTAATAATATCAATTAAACCGACTTATGGCAACATTCAGCCCAAACAGCCTTTCCAAATAAAAAAGGGCTTCGAAAAACTTCCCGAAACCCCTTAAACAATCATGCGTTATTTCGCCAGCACTATCATGACGACTCCCGCTAGCATAATAAGAGAACCGGCAAGGCGCTCTTTGAAATTCTTTTCCTTAAAGACAACTGCGCCAACGATGACTCCCAAAACCATTGAAAAACGCTTAATAGCATTTACATACGCCACCAAAATCATCGTAGTTGCTGTCATTTGAAAAATTCCAGTCAGTCCGTTGAAAAATCCGACTAGAAAAAGATTTTTTCTTTCCTCCTTAAAGCCAAGCATTTTTATTTTTTTGATAATAAAGGGTGCAAGCCCCACAGAAATTGCAATATACGAAGCCAGCGCCCAAAGTATTCCAGCTTGGATATTACTTCCGTGAATTCCCCTGAGTCCCATGACATCCGTGACGGAAGATACCGCCCATATAGAAGCTGTCACCATCATATACCTGGCACCCCTATCCTGAAAAAGTTTTTTTATCGGATTGAATATTCCTCCCGTCCGATGACTGAAATTTAAAGCATATGATCCGACCACAATCAATCCGATTCCCATCATTCCTCCCAAGCTGGCCTTTTGACCGATCATAAAAGGAGCAATCAAAAGAATTATGGCTGGCGTCAGTGACAGCAGCGGACTGATAAGTGACATTTCTCCATACTTATGCGCTTTCACATAATACCAATAAGCCACAATCATAAGCGGCGTTTTATAAAGAAGAGCCAGCCAAAAGCCATTTCCTATTTCAGGCATACCCTGCCACAAAATAACTAGGATAAAAATCGGCAGTATTATTACAGCGGCAAAAGCTGCTATTGACCAGGAAACCAACATCGTGTCCGATTTGACAGCCAACTTTTTGATAGCCGTATTTTGCGCCGTGAAGAAAAATGACGTAATGATGGATAGGAAAATTCCCATAAAAATTATAAAGATAAATTTTAAACTATCTTAATCATACCATCTATAACCCATAAGTACCAAAAAAATCCATAAAAAAACTGCCAGGGTCGAGTTATCGACACACTGGCAGTATTGGTCCGAAGGAGTCGGCTTACTTTCCGATTCCAGCCATTTCATAGGCGCCGATCCAGAGCTGGGTGATTGTCAAACCGAGCTCCATATTGTTTTCGCCGCTCTCAATCATTCGAGTGAAATCGGCGTAGACACCGCTATAATGATTGTCGAGACGCGGCACGCCATTGTCGAGATTGATCAGTAAGCTGAGATTGTCCTCGATATCGCCCGGTTTACCGATGAAGATGCTCTGTTTCGAATGGTGCAGCAGCATCAATGTTTCCTTGCCAGCATCATCACGAAAGGTCAGAAAAGTCACCTTTCGGTTGAGCCCTCTGATCCAGTTGGTGAGAAGTATGGCCTCGCCGCCAGGGAATTTGTAGTCCACTCTGCCAGATGACTCCAGACAGACGACTCCCTCGGCTGCCGGAACGGAATTGTCGAATTCCGCATCCATAATGTCAAACCAGGAAATATCAGTGAAGCGTGCGAAGACGGAAAGTGCGTTAGGCGCACTATCTTCGTGACTGCTGCCGAGGTTAGTGAAGATGTGACCATCTTTTTCATACGGGTCATCAAATTCCGCCTGGAGTTTGATGAGTTTCCCGAATTTCTGATGGACACCTTCTTTCATTTCGGCAACGAGATATTTGATGGTGAGATCATGAGCGGCATGGATTGCGCAAACCAGCTTGGCGCCGGGAACGCTTTTGGCCGTTTCCAACAGGTCATCAAACTCCGCAACTGTTTTCGTCGGTGGCTTTTCGAGCAAAACCGTCTTGCCAGCCAGCAAAGCCTCCTTCGCTACGGCGTGATGTTCCGCACAGGGCACACACACCACCACGATGTCGGCCGCCTTGATTGCCGCATCTTTGTTTGCATACGGGACAAAAATGACACCCATCTCCTTGGCAACTTTTTCCTTACTGGAATCAATGTCCGTTGCGAACACTGCCGCATCTGGAAAAGCCTCGCTGATTGCGCGAACATGGTAGTTGAAAACGTGTCCCATGCCGATAACCAAAATGCTCCTTTTGCTTTTCATAGCAACTCCTCCTTTAGATTTTATTATTTTTTAAAGATACAACTAGGCAATATTATTGTCTAGTCCGCCAGACCATTCTGACGACCCGATATCTTAGCATACTCCACGAAAAAAGTCAAGACTGACGGCCAACCCACAACCATTGAGCCCAATTTCATCAACCAATAAATCTTTTATAAATAAACACAATTTTATGGCTTGTTTCAGGCAAAAATAAACTATGAACTCGCGACTATTGACTTTTTGTCAAAAAGGCGTATAATAGTTGGTTAAGATGAAAGCTCTAAAAGCGATCACCTTGGCGCAGTTTTTTGACAAATGAGTACGAACATTGGTGATGTCGGGTGCTGTTGTCTAGCTGATCGGTCTTATGGATCGATTGGTAAAGCAATGGATTGCAGTTAACCTTTTTCCGGATGCCCTGAGGCTTAGCGTCTCATGGGTCTACCAATGGAGAAAACACATGGATAGGAAAGCATTTTTGTCTGAGAAGGTTGTCGGATTGGTCCTGCGGGTGTACGCATCCAAAGAGAGCGACATCCAAAACAGGATCGAGATGATCCAGAAAGCCATTCAGGCCACGCGTCGCATGACGGTCGACGGCATCCAAGTCGTCCGCCGGATCGACGTCCTGGTCTGGGCAGACAAGAACTATAAGGATAGCGACTGCGGCAAAACCGCCCCGGCTATCCGCGAAGCGCTCAAGGAAGAAAAGAACGTGTTCGTTTCCGAAGTGGAACACGCCGACATCTTCTGCGGCATCCTCAACTATGGTGTCGTCCACCAGCTCCGTAAGGGCGTGGACTATTCCATCATCGCTTCGGCCGAGGCATTCAGCTATATGACGCCGGAAACGATGACGAGCATGATCGATGCGGCCTGCGGCGGCGCCAAAGCCATCGGGGTTGCAATCAATGAGCTCACGGACTCGATCATGGCTGGCCGCATTGCGAACACGTTCGCCATGTGGCACAACGAATCCCTGATGACCATCGGCGGATTCGACCTCAGGGCTGCCAAGCCGCTGGACGACCGCACAGCCTTCTATATGAAGGGCTGGAGCGCAAAAATGGGTGAGGTTTATTACCACCTGGCCGGAGTGGAAGAAGTGATTCCGTTAGCCAGAATGGTTCAGACGTTCGGCGCCTGCATCGCTCCGGTTATGCCGAGCGGTGAAGGAGTCCAGTCATATGTAGTGCCAGACCCCACAAAACAGCCGGAACGCTATGTCGAGCATTTTAAGAAGCTGGGCACAAAGTTCGAAAGACAGTGCGCCCATCTGGCCTTGATCGGCATTGATCCTTCCTATATCAAGGGAGGCGTAATGCCCGATTATCGTCGTTAACTCGACGAAAACAACCGACCGGGAGTTGCAAATGCAGCTTCCGGTTTTTTCATTCTCAAAAAAGAAAGAATCAATAAAATAAATCCGTATTATATATGACTTGACAAATAAGTTGTTTCGGTATATATTTATTCGTTATGTATATTGATACATAAAATATCGTTACTTAAAAAAGGAGGGCAACCATGCCTAAAACAACAGGATTAACAGCAGCCCAGAGATTAAAAGAAGCCAACAAAAAAATGTTGCAGGATCTCAAGGCGCAGGACAAGCTGATATCCGTATTAAAAGATCAGCTGAATCAGGCGGCTGTAGACCATCTGACGGGCCTCCCCAATTATAATAAACTGACAGTGGAAAGGATCCGGCAGATCGTGCACCAGGCGGAAAGAGTGTCCAATTATCTGATCATATTCTATTTTGATCTGGACGGCCTCAGAAAAATCAACACCGACTACGGGCACGAGGCTGGTGACAACGCCCTGAGGCGGGTCGTGGATTCCATGAAAAAGGTGCTGCGCGCCTCCGACTATTTCATCAGGAAAAGCGGCGACGAATTCCTGGCGCTGATGGTCATGAAGAAAAAACCCAGCGACTTCGACCTGAAAGCCATGACCAAGCGGCTCAAGAAAGTCGTTGCGGAAAATCCTCTGGAGCTGGGCAAGAAACTGATTCCCCTCTCGATCTCGGTCGGACACAAACGC
Organism: Minisyncoccia bacterium; assembly: GCA_041494985.1. Classification (GTDB taxonomy): domain Bacteria; phylum Patescibacteriota; class Minisyncoccia; order Moranbacterales; family GWC2-37-73; genus JBGQBV01. The sequence goes on along the minus strand of JBGQBV010000001.1, from coordinate 6,999 downwards.
TATTCCTATAGCAGTGATTTCGAGAGAGAATTCGCGGTTGCGGATGGCCTGCTCTATAAAGACAAGGCCAGAAAAAACGAGGCAATCAAGACGGACAAGAAAAAATAAACTGTCCAAAAGCAAAGCCCCGACACACAACATGTGTCGGGGCTTTTAAATTTGCGTAAAAATATCCTAGAGCAATCCCAGTCGCTTCTTGGCCTCGAAGATCTGATGGTCGTTCATCTGCCCGGTTTTTTTCATCTGTTCCAAGGTCTTCAGAATGTCTTCCTTGTTTTTCTTAATGTTATCCGGCGTCATCACTTTTTTCATCAGCTTGTTTCTTTCTTCCGGGCTCATTTTTTCCAGCCGCTTCATGGCCATCTTCTGCAGGAAGCCCATGTTCTGAGGATCCATCGGGTTGCCCGTCTTGTTTTTCTTTTTGAATATATTGAACATAGGTTTGATTATTTCTTATTTCTTATGGTGAGCTCATAGCTCGTCACCAGCAGCGCCGAGGCGACGAAGATGGAAGAATATGTTCCGAAAGTGACGCCGACCAGCAGGGCCAGCGCGAAATATTTGATGGATGCGCCGCCGAAGAGATAGATGGCCAACAGGGTGATGATCACGGTCAGCGACGTGTTGATCGAGCGCACCAAAGTTTCATTGAGGCTCCGATTGACCACGTCGGGAAATTGGGCGCCCCGCCCGCTTTTGAGCAGGTTTTCCCGCGTCCGGTCATAGACCACGATCGTGTCGTGCACTGAAAAGCCCAAAATCGTCAGCAAGGCCGCGATGAAAGGGATGCCGACTTCGATGCCATAGAAATGTCCCAGCACCGAAAAGATGCCGGCGGTGATGAGCACGTCATGGATGAGCGCGATGACCGCGCCGGCACCGTATTTCCAAGACTCCACCGGCCGCGAAACTTTGCGGAACGCCCAGGCGACATAGGCCATGATCGCGAGGACCGCTATGCCTATCGCGTTGAGCGATTTCGATTTAAGCTCGCCGGAAACCGACGAGTTGGTGAAATCAACACTGACCTGGGTCGCATCGGCATATTTGGAGCTCAGCGTTTTCCAGACCGCCTCATTGGTCTGATCCTCCTCGGAAGCATAGCGGACGAAAACCGTCTTATTTTCCGAATTCTGGATTGTCAGACTTCCTAGATTCAGATTTTTGAGAACATTCGCAATTTCGTCCTTGGCCGGCACTTGATCGGCGAATTTCACGCCCATGCGGGTGCCTCCCGTGAAATCGATGTCATATTTCAAACCCCAAACAAAAAGACTGACGATGCTGAGAATTGTCAGCGTTCCGGAAAAGATGTAGGCGTATTTGGTTTTGGAAATGATATCTAACATTACAGTAATTTTAAATTTAAAATTGTTTATTGTTTGATGTCTTTTTTCCTCACGCCTACCATCCAGACCCGGCCATGGATCCAGTCGCTGATGATGAATTTCAGCATCGTGCGCGTGATCATCACCGCCGTGAACATGGACACCACGACGCCGATGAACAGCGAAGCGGCAAAACTTTTCACGAAGCCCGTCCCCATCAGATAGAGGATGCCAGCGGTCAGCAGCGAGGAGATGTTGCCGTCGCGGATCGATGTCCAGGCGCGCTTGAAGCCTTCGTCCAGCGAGTTCGCAATGGTCCGGCCGTGACGGATTTCTTCCTTGGTGCGCTCGAAAATCAAAATGTTTGCGTCCACCGCCATACCGATCGACAGCACGAAACCGGCAATGCCGGGAAGCGTCAGGGTTATTCCGAAAAATTTGAAAATGGTGATCATAAGTCCGGTATAGATCAGCAGAGCCAGCGATGCCACCAAGCCGAGAAACCGATAGAACAGAAGCATGAAGACAACGACGGCCACACCAGCGATGATTCCTGCAACAAGAATCTTGCGCAATGAATCGGCGCCGAGCGTCGCTTCGACACTTTGCTGACTGACCAATGAAAGCGGCACAGGAAGCGCTCCGGTGTTGAGTTTTTGCACCAGGTCCTTAGCTGCCTGCAAGGTGAAGCTTCCGGTGATCACCGCTTCCCCGTTCGTGATTTCCGCTTGCACGGTCGGCGCCTCTATAAGATTTCCATCCAGGAATATTCCGATCGTTTTTCCCAAGTTTTTCTTGGTCAGGTCCGCAAAAAGCTTCGTGCCCTCGCTGTCGAACTGCAGTGAAATCTGCGGCTCGCCCAATCCTTGGCTCTGGAAAGTGACCGACGCGTTCTTGAGATTCCTTCCGGTCAACCCGGTTGATTTGTATTTGAACTGCGGATAATTCTCGACTGTCTGCCTGGTCTGCGCGTCCAAAGAATCCAGGAACTGCTGCGCCTGCGGATCGATTCCCTCTTCCTTGAATTCCAAAAGCGGCGTTTCCTTGATCTGCTGCTTGGCTTGTTCGATGTCTTTTACGCCTGGCAAATCCACATTTACGCGGTATTCGCTGCCGCTCTTGGTCGTGTAGACCAAAGGCTCGCTGACACCGAACGCGTTCACGCGGCGTTCGATCACGTCCTGCGCGCCCTGCATGGCATCGGTGATTTTGGATGGGTCGAGCTGGGAAACGTCGGCCTTATATTCCAGATGGATTCCGCCTTGCAGGTCCAGTCCCAATTTTATCTTGGTTTTATTTAATAAGTTATACACCGGCGTGACTTTGCTGACCGCCTGCGGATAGGAAACCAGGCCCACAAACACGGCCAAAACCACGATGCCGGCGAATTTCAGTTGTAATTTCTGCTTGATATTCATCCCGCACTAAAAATTCAAGTGGCCTTTGGCCAAGAGAGTTTTTTAAATTATTGTGCTTAGTTTTATTCTTACAGTTCAATACGTCACCAGCAAATACTATTCCTTGAATTTTAGTGCTGGATTCATGTTTTGTATTATATGCTAAGGCTTATATTTAGGCAATATTCAGCAAAAAACAGCTCGCAACTGTTTCACATGGGACAGTTTTTATATCCTTAATGCACCATTTGTTGTTCAATTTCGCTCCAGCGGAGCTTCAAGGCCTGTTTGATCTGCTCCAGGTCTTCTTCGTCAGCCAGGAAACCGTAGCTTTTCTTTTCCTCGATCAACGCATCGACAAGTTCCGTGTACTGGTCGTAGCTTTCGACATTTTCATCCCTCACCTGCTGTTTGAGCTGGCAGAAAAGCGCTTCCAATGAATATTCTGAGCCGGTGTATGTCATAGATTTCCGTATTAATCCTTACACAGGATAATACAAGAAATGTCTATTTGTTATTTCCCGAAGAAATCGCTTTTTGCGCCGCCTTGAGGACTTTTTTCGAACCAGCATTGGTTATGCGCTGATAGGCTTCCGCAAATTCCAGCCAGGCATGGTCCTGGTTTTCAAAATCGATGCGCACTTCGCTGACTGGGGTCTCGGCCGCGAAATAGACGACTTTTTTGAATATATAGGTTCCCTTGCCAAGACTTTCCCGCTCCTGCTTTTCATTGCCTCGGGCGGAATAGAAATAGCGCACCGGAATGCTGAAGCCCGACAGAACCGCAAGGTCGTCAATGCCGGTTTCCTCGCGCACCTCGCGCTTCAGTGTCTGTTCTTCACTTTCACTTTCTTCCACGTGGCCTTTGGGAAAATCCCACTGGCCGCTGCGATATTGCAAAAGCAGAAACAAGATTTTGCCATCTTGTTTCCGATATACGACTCCCCCGACAGATTTTTCAAAAGAGATATAGCTCATTATTTTCTTTTTTTGTTTTACTTTTTTACTTCCCGCAGCACTTCTTGTACTTTTTGCCGCTGCCGCATGGGCATGGGTCGTTCCGTCCTGCCTGGTTTTCATTGATGATCGGTTTTTGCGGCGCCAGAGCCTGGTTGGTTTCGTTTTCCTTGGCCCAGCCCGCATCGCTACGCGAAGCGTTGCTGGCGGGAGCGCCGAACTGAGAAACGTTTTCTTCCGCGCCTTGGAACTGCACGTTTTGCAGCTCCATTGCTTGTGCCTGCGGATTCGCCGAAACCATGGAAATCCTGAAAATGGTCCGCACCGTGGTCGAACGCGTGTTTTCCATCAGATGCGAGAACAGATTGAACGCCTCGCGCTTGTATTCGATCAGCGGGTCGCGCTGGCCGTAGCCCCTGAGCCCGATGCCTTGGCGCAGATAGTCGATTTCGTCCAAGTGGTTCATCCATAGCGTGTCGATGGTCTGCAGCACGATCGCTTTCTCAACCTGCCGGAAAGCGGCGCTGCCGATCTCGTTTTCTTTCTGGATATACGCTTCCTTGGCTTTGCCCATGACATATTCCAGCATCAGGGAAATCTTCTCGGCAGTGTTTTTGGATTTGTCATCGCGGATCTGTTCCAATTTCTTCTCATCGGTGACTGAAAAAGGAAAAATGTTCTGCAACTCGGCGGCGATGATTCCGATGTTCCATTCATATTCCTCGCCGACGCAATGCACGGACACGTTGCGCTCGATTTCCTCTTCGATGTAGTGCATGATTTCCTGTTTGGCTTCAGCGGCGGCCAAAATCTCCTTGCGCTTTTTGTAGACCACTTCGCGCTGCTTGTTCATCACGTCGTCATAGTCCAGGACATGTTTGCGAATGTCAAAATTGTAGCCCTCGATTTTCGACTGCGCGCTTTCGATGGTTTTGGAAATGATGGCGTTCTGAATCGGCTGGTCTTCCGGCAGTCCCAGGGTGTCCATCATGTTCTTGAGCCGGTCTCCGCCGAAGCGGCGCATCAGCTCGTCTTCCAAAGACACGTAGAACTGGCTCATGCCGGGATCGCCTTGACGTCCGGCGCGGCCGCGGAGCTGGTTGTCGATGCGGCGCGCTTCATGCCGTTCCGTGCCGATGATGTAGAGTCCGCCGACTTCGCGCACGCCCTCACCGAGCTTGATATCGGTTCCGCGACCGGCCATGTTGGTAGCGATCGTCACTGCGCCTTTTTGCCCGGCGCCGGCGATGATCGAAGCTTCCTTTTCGTGGTGTTTGGCATTGAGCACTTCATGCTGGATGCCTTCGCGGGAAAGGAGCGCGCTCAGATATTCCGATTTTTCAATCGCAATCGTGCCGACCAGCAGCGGCTGGCCGAGCTTGTGGGCTTCCTTGATGACCTGGACAATCGCGTCAAACTTTCCTTTTTCCGTCTTATAGACCACATCCGGAAAATCCTTGCGGACCATCTGCTTGTTGGTCGGGATCTCCAACACGTCCAGTTTGTATACTTTGGCGAATTCTTCAGCGCTGGTGGCGGCCGTGCCGGTCATGCCGGACAGTTTCTTGTACATGCGGAAATAGTTCTGGAAAGTGATGGTCGCCAACGTGCGCGATTCCTTCTGCACTTCGACATTTTCCTTGGCTTCGATGGCCTGGTGCAGCCCGTCACTGTAGCGGCGGCCTTCCATCAGGCGCCCTGTGAAATCGTCCACGATGATGACCTGACCGTCTTTGACTACATAGTCGCGGTCCAGCTTGAAAAGCACCTGGGCTTTCAGCGACTGCTCCAGATGATGGACATAGTTTATTTTTCCCAATTCATAGATGTTGCCGACGCCAAGCTGGCTTTCCACCTTGGAAATACCCGATTCAGTGAGCGCCACCGCTTTCATTTTTTCGTCGACTTCATAGTCTTCCTTTTCCTGGAGCCGCGGCACGATCTGCGCAAACCTTTGATAGAGTTTCGTCGATTCGCTGTCCGGCGCGGAAATGATCAGCGGCGTGCGCGCCTCGTCGATGAGGATCGAGTCGACTTCGTCGACGATCGCATAGTTGAGCTGGCGCTGCGACATCTGCTCGATGCTCTGGACCATGTTGTCGCGCAGATAATCGAAACCGAACTCGTTGTTCGTGCCATAGGTGATGTCGGACGCGTAGGCTTCGCGCCGGGTGATCTCTTTCAGGTTTTCCATTTCCACACTGACCTCGTCGCTGTCCATGACTTTCGCTTCATAGAGATAGGAAACGTCGTGCATGATGCAGGCGGTCTTGAGTCCCAGCGCCGCATAGACGCTGCCCATCCAGTTGCAGTCGCGTTTGGCCAGATAATCATTGACGGTGACCACGTGCACGCCTTTGCTTTCAATCGCATTCAGATAGATCGGCAACGTCGAAGTCAAGGTCTTGCCTTCACCGGTTTTCATTTCGGTGATCATTCCGCGGTGCAGTGCGATGCCGCCCAGCAGCTGGACGTCATAGTGCCGTTCGCCGATCACCCGCTTGGCAGTTTCGCGCACGACGGCGAAAGCCTCCGGCAAAATGTCTTCCAAGGTTTCGCCTTTCTCCACACGGGAACGGAACTCCTTGACCTTGTCTTTCAGGTCCTCGTCCGACAGCGCCATCATGTTTTTTTCCAATGCGTTGATGGCTTCCACAGTCGGCTGCAGCTTCTTTATTTCCCGCTCATTTGACCCGAATATTTTGCTAAAAAAAGCCATAATTTGTAAATTTCCGCTTACATTCTTAACATCAATTACCCGCTTATTCTACACCAAAAAACCACCCCCGTCAAAGAAAGATTTTGCTTTATTAGAAAGCTAAAATGCCTGGAGAACGGCTGAGCCGTCCGTGGCCACATCAGTGCAAGTTCCTCTCAAGATGACTGTTTTCCCGACCACCAGCCGCTGCTTGAGTTGGTCGGCGTTTGCGATGCCGGACTTTATGATCACATGCACCGGCTGCGCGCTATTGTTGTCCAAAGTTCCTTTGGCATATGTCCCGCCAGCAGGGATGCTTTCGGAAATCTGCACGTTCCAAAACAATGTCTGGCTGGCCGCCAACGTCTTGCTTTTGCATTGCTGCCATTGGTTGGAGACAGCCGCCTTGGCGGCGGCAGGATCCGTTTTCGGCGCTGGAGCTTTTTTGACCGGCTGCGGATTGTTTTTCGGAGCGGTTTTGGCTGTCGTGGCAACAGTCTTGTTTGTTTGTGCTGTCGGCGACGCTTTCTTTTTGGAAGTGAGCAAAAAAATCCCGCTGACAACCGCCAAGGAAATCAGGACGCCGAGAGTTATTTTTATGCCTTTGCTCATATGTTTT